>CBFIHY010000005.1:0-26010 GCA_965662315.1 Alphaproteobacteria bacterium | reverse complement strand
GCCGGTCAGGATTTTCTGACCGCCTTGGCGCGTGGGTTATATGACACGCCGACGCGAACCGGTTTATTCGGCCCCTGTGTTTTGGCCGATGTGCAGCTTTTATTGCCGACCCGCCGCGCCGCCCGACAATTGGCCAATGCGTTTATCGATATTGCCGAAAGCGATGGCCGTAATGCGGTTTTGCTGCCGCGCATTGAGACGCTGGGTGATTTGGATGATGAGTTGGATTTCCTCGCGCCGGATTCGGCTGCTTCTGACCCGAAGAGCGAGGCTGAAGAGGCTTTGCCGCCGGCCATTGAGCCTTTGGCGCGGCATTTTCATTTGCTGCCCTTGGTCGCCAAATGGGCCGAACTTGGCGGCTTGGGCGGTGATGACGCAGCACTTAATCCGGTCAAATTATCAGCGCTGGCGTATGATTTGGAAAGCTTTCTGGACCAAGCGCAAAACGAGCAGGTCGATTTATCGAAATTACCCGATTTGGTGCCTGAGGAACTGGCTGAAAACTGGCAACAAACACTAACGCTTTTGGATGTGGTGACGCAGTTTTGGCCGCAACATTTGGAAGAAACAGGCTTTATGGACCCGACGGCGCGCCGCAATGCGCTATTGGCCGCCAAGCGGGCGCGTTGGGCGGCATCGGCCCCCGCTCATCCGGTCATTGCCGCCGGTTCAACCGGTTCCATTCGCGCCACGGCGGAGCTGTTGAAACTGATTGCGCATATGCCGCGCGGCGCGGTGATTTTACCGGGACTTGATATTGACGCCTCTGATGATATTTGGGCGGCGATTGAAAATGACGTCGCGCATCCGCAAAACATGCTGGCCCGTTTGCTCACCCATATCGGCGCGGAACGGCAAAATATAGCCGCTTGGCCGGGCAGTGAAGCGACCGGTCAACGGGCGCAAATGTTCAATATGGCTTTGGTGCCGGCGGCCGAAACGGCGCGCTGGAATAAGCTGAAAGCCGAAACCGATAGCGATAAAAATAAGGCGCTGGCGGATTGCCATTATATCGAAGCGCCGGACATGCGCGCCGAGGCCGGCGCGATTGCGTTGATTATGCGCGAGACCTTGAACACGCCCGATAAAACCGCTGCATTGGTGACGCGCGACCGAAATTTGGCGCGCCGCGTGGCCGGCGAATTGCGCCGTTGGGGCATTGAAATTGACGATTCTGCCGGTCGCCCTTTGGGTAATTTACCGGCCGCAAGATTTTTGCGACTGGTTTTGGCCTGCCATAATGAGGCGTTTGAGCCGGTCGGCCTATTGGCTTTGTTAAAGCATCCGCTGGCCCGTTTGGGGCGCAATCGTGCGGCCCATTTGGCCGCCACACGGCAGTTGGAAAACAGCTTATTGCGCGGTCCGAAACCGGCCCCAGGGCTTGCCGGTTTGGCCGGCATGCTGGCCGGTGAAACGCGCTTGTCGGAAACCGAAAAAACTGAATTGACCGGTCTGTTGGCGCGGCTTCAAGCGGCGTTCGCGGCGCTTGCTGATTTGCCTGAAAACGCCTCATTGGCGGCACGGCTGCATGGACTTTTGGTCAGTGCCGGTTATTTGCTGGCTGAGCATGTGTTTAATGACACAGCCAATAAAGACGCCGATATGGGGGCCATGGCATTGGCCGTGGCGCAGCAGATTTTATTTAGCGATGAGGATGAAGCGGGGCCGGCTTTGGCCGCTTTATTTGACCGGTTAAGCGCGCAAAGCGACGCGGCGCCGCCCATGGCGATGGCTGATTTTCCACCGCTTATGGATATGTGGATGGCGCGCCAAACCGTGCGCCAACAGCTCAATCGGGCGCCGCGTTTGGCTATTTTGGGGCCGTTGGAAGCGCGGCTGATGCAAAATGATGTGATGATTTTAGGCGGGCTGAACGAGACGGTTTGGCCGCCCATGCCCGATACCGGCCCATGGTTATCGCGGCCGATGCGCGCCGCCTTGGGGATGAGCCAGCCGGAACGCCAAATCGGTCAAGCGGCGCATGATTTTGTGCAAGCCGGTGCAGCGCCGGAATTATATTTAACGCGGGCGCAAAAAATTGACGGTGCGCCGGCAATTGCGGCGCGTTGGTTGCGTCGTCTGGAAACCCTATGCGGGGCTTTGCCGTGCGAAAAAGGCGCCTCTTATCTTGCCTTATGGGCAAGCTTGGACCGCGCCGAAACCACCCGGCCGGCTGAAAAGCCGACCCCGACACCGCCCGTTGCGGCGCGTCCCGATAGCTTATCGGTCACGCAAATTGAGACGCTGTTGCATAATCCATATGAGATTTATGCGCAGAAAATTTTGAAATTGCGGCCCTTGCCGCCGGTTGCCATGCCGCCTCATGCCGGCCATCGCGGCACGTTTTTGCACCAAGCTTTGGAACACCATATCGCGGCCAAGGGGCATATGAGCGATAATCCGGCAGCGGCGTTTTTGGCGATTGCTGAAAGCTTGCGCCAAAGCCTGCCGGGCGGTGCTGCGTTAATGCAATTTTGGCAAGCGCGCTTGCAAGCGGTGGCTGATTGGCTGGCCATGCATGAGCAAGGGCGCGCAGATGCGATTAAAGAAAGCCATGTAGAATTGCGCGGCGACATGCAGCTGCAAATCAACGATCAGGCGTTTCGCGTCACTGCCAAAGCCGACCGTATTGACCGGATGCAAAATGGACGCTTTACGCTGATAGATTATAAAACCGGCGCAGTGCCCAGCCGCAAGGCAGTGAGCCAGTTTTTGGCCCCGCAATTAAGCCTTGAGGCGGCGATTTTACGCTATGGGCAGTTTCAGCCAAACGCCGATGATGCGGCGCCTCTTCACGGGCAGGCGGAGAATTTATCCTATTGGCAATTAACCGGTCGCGAGCCGGCCGCATTATTGCTGGATATTGCGCCGGATACGGCGCTGGTTGACGGGGCGGTCGATATGGTCAAACGGCTGATTGCCGCATATGGCGAAAAAAGCCAAGCCTATCATGTGCATATTCGCCCGCGCCCGGGCAGTCAAAACCGGCCTCTTACCGAGCGCGCTTTCGACCATTTGGCGCGCCTGCCGGAATGGCAAAGCAGTGGGGGCGGTGATGAGTAAAACCGATATCCTCAATGCCTTGGACCCGCATGCCTCGGCCTGGGTCGGGGCCAATGCCGGTGCCGGTAAAACCTATATTCTGGTCTCGCGGCTGGCCCGCTTAATGCTGGACGGGGTCGCGCCGGAGCGGATTTTGTGCCTGACTTATACCCGCGCCGCGGCGGCTGAAATGCAAGACCGTTTGTTTGAGCTATTGGGCCAATGGGCGCTTTTGGATGATGATGCTTTGCGCGCAGAAATTGAGACGCGCTTGGGCTGTAAAGCTGATGCCGACATGCTGTATCGGGCGCGTATATTATTTGCCCGCGCGCTGGAAACACCGGGCGGTTTGCGGGTGCAGACCATTCACGGTTTTTGCGAAAGCCTTTTGAAGCGGTTTCCTTTGGAAGCCGGATTGTCGCCGCATTTTGACTTATTGGATGAGCAAGATGCCCGTGCGCTGCAAGCCGATTTAATCGCCGATATTCTAAATCCCGATAGCGCAAGCAACAGCATTGGCCGCGATGAGGCAGCGGCGACAACAGAGCTGCAAGCGGCTATGGCGCGGCTGACGCGGGCCTTGGCCGAGCCGGATATTCTGGCTTTGGGCCGCCAAATTATTGACCGCCGCGCGGCATTTGAGAAAATGCCAATGGCCACGCGTCTGGCTGATTTGGCCAAGGCTATGGGGTTGTTCGACAAGACGACCAAAACCGCCTCTGAAAACCCAACCGCCGCCTTGCCCGATACGGAAAGCCTGTTGGAAGCGTTTTACGCCGCCCATAAAAACCTGATTGACCAATTGATAAAATGGCTGGCCGGGGGGACAAAAACTGACGCCGCGCAAGCCGCGCGTCTGGCCGCTTGGCGCAGCACAAAAACGCAAAAACGGCAAGCCGGTTGGGCCGATTTGCACAGCGTGTTTTTCACCGGCAGTGGCGACCGCCGGGCCCGCTTGGCAACCAAAGGGTTGAGCGAGAAAAACCCGGACTTATGGCAACGATTTGAGCAATTGGCCGACACCGCAGAAACACTTGATGGGCAGGTTAAAGCTTTGGCCAATTATCATTTGACCGAAGCGGTATATTTATTTGCCGCGGCTTTATTGAGCGCCTATCAAAACGCCAAAACGCGCCGTGCAGTGCTTGATTATGAAGATATGATTGCGGTGACCAATCGATTGCTGAGCGGGCCGCAGGCGGCGCAATGGGTGTTGTATAAAATCGATAATGGCTTGCATCATATTTTGATCGATGAGGCGCAAGATACCAGCCCGGCGCAATGGCAGATTATCTCCTCGCTGGCGGAAGCGTTTTTTGACGATGCCGGTCTTGGCGCAGCGGCGGTCAGCGGTGAAAATATCGTGCGGACGATATTTGCCGTTGGCGATGAAAAACAATCCATCTTCTCTTTTCAAGGCGCTGACCCGAAAGGGTTTGACGCGCAGCGGGCTTATTTTGAGCAAGCGGTTCATGCGATTGATGGGCGGTTTTATGATTTGCCGATGCTGATGTCGCGCCGCTCGGCACCGGAAATTTTACGCGCCGTTGATTTGGTTTTTGCCGACCGCGCCGCCGGTGTCAGTGCCAAAGGCACGCCCTTGAGCCATGAGGCGTTTCGTACCGACGCCGTCGGCCATGTGGAAATTTGGCCGCCCAGTGAAAGCGATGCGACGCCGGAGGCCGAGCAGGCTTGGCAAATTCCCGATGGCATGGCGATTGGCGGGCGGCATAGGCTGGCCGAAAAAATCGCTGCAAAAATCAGCGCCCTTTTGGGTGATGAGACGCAAGATGTGCGGGCCGGTGATATTTTGGTTTTGGTGCGCACGCGCGATGAATTTGTCCATGCATTGACCCGCGCGCTGAAACGCAAAAACATCGCCATTGCCGGTAGTGACCGGATGGTATTGCTGGAACAAATCGCGGTTGCTGATTTATTGGCGGCGATGGATTTCGCCCTTAATGCCGATGATGATATGGCGCTGGCCATTTTCTTGCGCAGCCCGTTGGGTGGGCTGTCGGAAGAACAGCTGTTTAAATTGGCGCATGGCCGAAAGGCCAGCCTTTGGAAGGCTTTGGAAAGCGTCGCGCATGAGAATGAATTCAAAGCCGCTTATGAACGGCTTGGCTGGTTGCGCGGGCGGATAGATTTTCTGTCACCATATGAAATTTTGGCGCAATTTTTGGGCGCGCTGGGCGCGCATAAATTACTCAGCGCAAGATTGGGGCCGGAAATTGACGACCCACTCAGCGAATTATTGCGCTTGGCTTTATCCTATGAGGCGCGTCAAGCGGCCAGTATGCAGGGCTTTTTGCATTGGTTGCGGCAAGGCAGCCAAGAGATTAAACGCGATATGGAAGCCGGTGGCGGGGCGGTGCGCATTATGACCGTGCATGGGGCAAAAGGGCTGGAGGCACCGATTGTATTTTTGCCCGATACCTGCCGACCGGCGAAAAAGCGCGGCGGTGGGTCGGATAGGGTGCAATTTAATGCCGAGCGGACACCGCTTTGGCGTGCCAATCAGGCTTTGCGCGACCCGTATAATGCGGCGCAAGCCGAAGCGGCTGAGCAAGCGGCGGCTGAGGAAGAAAAGCGTCTGCTTTATGTGGCAATGACGCGGGCCCGCGAGCGGCTGTATATTGCCGGTTGGTTGGGGGCGAAAGAAAAAGCCCCGCCGACCGATAGCTGGTACGCGATGATTGAGGCCGGTCTGGATGAGACGGCGCGCGCCGCCTTGGCGGCCGGTGAAGGCAAGTTGCCGCGTCCGGTGACGGATGAAATCAGCAGCCCGAAAAAATCTGATATTGATACTGATATTAATGCCGATAAAAGCCCGCCCGCCTGGCTGCATGCCAAGCCGACACAGCGCGGGCACGGCACGCCGCATATCGGCTATAAGATATTTTCGCCCTCCGGTCTGAGCCGCGATGAAGCGCCGGAAGCGGCGCAAGAAACCGGCACCGCTTTATCGCCCGATGCTGAGGCGGCGCGGCAGCTGGCTGCCATGCGCGGCCATGCCATTCACGCGCTATTGCAATTTTTACCGGCCTTGCCGACTGATGCGCGCGCGGCGCGAGCCAAAGCCTATCTGGAAAAGGCCTATGGCGAGATGCTGGATGCGGAAAAGATTGAGGCGGCCATTGCCGAGGCTTTGTCGGTGATGGCGAGTGATGATTTGGCCGAGGTTTTTTCTGCGGCGGCGCGGGCCGAAGCACCGATTGCCGGTCAATTGCTTTTGCCGGATGGGCAGTCAATTAGCCTGTCGGGGCAAATCGACCGTATGGTCGAAACAGATGAGATGGTTTTGCTGGTCGATTTCAAAACCGGCACGCCGCCGACTAAGGGTGCGGTTTTGCCGACCTATGTCACACAAATGGCCGCTTATCGTGGCTTGGTTGAGGCGGCGATGGGCAATGAAAAGCCGGTGCATTGCGCCTTAGTGTGGACGCAAAACGGGCATATTGAGCGGCTATCGCCGGCTGATATGGCAGACGCGTTGGCGGCATTGGCGCAATCTTTTGCTGGGGATAAGCTTTCTTAGCGGCTCTTGAGAATCGCCGCCCCAGTGCCTAAATTAGCACCATAGATAATCGAAGGAGGCCCTGATGGCTGTCGCACATATTAATGATGCCGAATTTGAACAAGAAGTTTTAAACGCAGACGGCCCGGTATTGGTCGATTTCTGGGCTGAATGGTGCGGCCCGTGTAAGCAAATCGCGCCGGCTCTTGATGAATTATCGGCCGAATATGACGGCCAGTTGTCGATCATTAAAATCAATATTGATGAGAATCCGGAAGCGCCGACCAATTATGGCGTGCGGTCCATTCCGACAATGATGATTTTCCAAGACGGTCAAGCCGCCGCGACAAAAGTCGGTGCGGCACCGAAAAGCGATATTAAAAGCTGGATTGACGAAAGTCTGTAAGCTCTTGATTGGCGGCCAATATATGGCCGGCCAAATAAAGCGAACCGGCACAAATAATCAGCGCATTTTTATCTTTAATGGTGGCCAAGGCGGCGCGCCAATTTTCATGCGCCGTGGCGTTCAGGCCAATGTTTTGTGCGGCCGCGCATAGCGTATCGGCCGATAGCGCATTATCATTATCGTCAATCGGTACGGCGTGAATATGCGCCGCGCATTTTGCCCGGCTTTTGGTTTCAATTTGCGCCAAACAGGCGAGATAATCTTCATGCGCTTTGCTGGCCAGCATGCCCAACACAATATGCACCGGTGGCGTTTCGTCGTTAGTTGGCGTGTTTTTTATCAAATACGCGTTCAGCCACGTCGCTACCCAATCAGCTAATGCGGCACCGGCGGCCGGATTATGGCCACCATCAAGGCGCAATTCCATTTGCGGCAGGGTTTGCGAAAGCGCATCAACCAATGGGCCGGATTTTAAATGCTGCAAGCGGGCCGGCCAATTAACCGTCTGAAGGCCAATGGCCATCGCCTTGGTGCCAATTTGCAATTTTTCGGCCAAAGCCAAAGCGGTCGCGGCATTATCCAGCTGATGCGCGCCGCTCAAAGCCGGGCGCGGCAACTCTATAGGCCCGTCGGCCGATTGATAAATAATGCCTTTATCCTCTTGCGGGTCTTCATAAATTTCTGTGGCAGCCCTCATTGGCGTGCCTTTACGGGCCGCATAATCGGTCAAAAACGCCATGACTTGCGGCTGTTGTTTGGCGATAATTGCCGGCACACCGGTTTTTAAAATTCCGGCTTTTTCTTCGGCAATGGATAATAGCGTATCGCCAAGAAAATCTTGATGGTCCATGGAAATGGAGGTGATGGCGGCGCATTTGGGGGTTATCACATTGGTTGCATCCAGCCGCCCGCCAAGCCCGACTTCCAAAATCAGATAATCGGCGCGGTGCTCGGCAAAAGCCAAAAATGCCGCCGCAGTGGTCACTTCAAAAAATGTAATCGGTTGGCCTTGATTGGCCGCTTCTACCCGCGCCAGCACATCCTCCAAAAGCGGCTCGGCAATTTCTGCCCCACTTAAAATAATCCGTTCGTGAAAGCGCACCAAATGCGGCGAATGATAAGCGTGAACGCGCTTGCCATCGGCTTCCAATATGGCGCGCAACATGGCGGCGGTAGAGCCTTTGCCATTGGTGCCGGCAATATGAATGATGGGCGGGCATTTATCTTGCGGATGGTCGAGCGCGCTTAACAGCCGCCACATACGGTCCAGCGATAAATCGATCAATCTCGGATGCAAAGCCAATAGCCGCTCTAGCAGCGCATCGGAGGCGGTTTTGGAAGCGACCATATAAACCTGTATGCCGCTTAGGCGGTTTGCGGCGGGCGGCCACCGGTCAGCAAATCGATAAGACGGGCCAAGGTGGACGGCATATCATGGCGATGCACCACCATATCGACCATGCCATGTTCCAGTAAATATTCGGCCCGTTGGAAACCCTCAGGCAGATTTTCTTTAATCGTATCTTGAATGACGCGCGGGCCGGCAAAACCGATAAGCGCGCCCGGTTCCGCAATATGCACATCGCCCAACATGCCGTAAGAGGCAGTAACGCCGCCGGTTGTCGGGTCGGTCAGCACAACAATATAGGGCAGGCCGCGCTCGCGTAATTCTTGCACAATCACGGTCGTGCGCGGCATTTGCATCAGCGATAAAATGCCTTCCTGCATGCGCGCGCCACCGGCTGCAGCGACCATAATAAGCGGCGCGTTTTCGGCCAAAGCTGCCTCGCCGGCTGTCACCACAGCCTCACCGGCTGCCATACCCAAAGAGCCGCCCATAAAATGAAAATCCTGCACCGCAATAATCGCCGTTTGGCCGGCCAATTTGCCTTTGGCAACTTTCACCGCGTCTTTATCGCCGCTTTTGGTACGCGCATCTTTCAGACGTTCGGCATATTTTTTCTGATCTTTAAATTTCAGCGGATCATGCGGCACATCGGGCAAATCCAAGAGTTGATATTTGCCCTCATCAAACAGGCCTTCGAACCGTTCATTCGCGCCAATACGCATATGATGGTCGCAGCCCGGGCAGACTTTTTGCAGCGCTTCCAAATCGCGATGAAAAATCATTTCGCCGCATTTTTTGCACGCTTCCCATAAATTATCAGGCGTGTCATCGCGTTCGCGAAAAACGCTCGGAAAGCGGGGGCGGACGAAATTTTTAATCCAATTCATGGCTGTCTCCTGATGGCCTAACCACCGTGTGTTTCAGCTATGTTCTTTTTACACCTTGCGCCAAGGCGCTGGCAAGGGCCAGCACTTTTTCGCTCGCCTTATCGCCGCTGTCTTGCGCTTCGGCAATCATATCCACCAAAGCCGAGCCGACGACAACGCCATCCGCAATATCGGCCATGGCAGCGGCTTGTTCGGGTGTTCGAATGCCGAAGCCGACACAGACCGGCAGGTCGGTATGCGCTTGAATGCGGGCAATATTGTCGGCCACGGCTTGTTGTTGCGGCGCGGCGGAACCGGTAATGCCGGTAATGGAGACGTAATAAACAAAGCCCGATGTATTGTTCAAAACCTCGGGCAGGCGCGCATTATCGGTGGTCGGCGTGGCCAGGCGAATAAAGTTGAGCCCGCCTTGCATGGCCGGCAGGCATAATTCTTCGTCTTCTTCGGGCGGCAAATCGACAACAATCAGACCGTCAATTCCGGCCGCTTTGGCATCGGTGACGAATTTATCGACGCCGTAAATATAAATCGGATTGTAATAGCCCATCAGCACAATCGGCGTTGTGTCATCGGATTGACGAAACTGGTGCACCATATCCAGCGTGCCGCGCAAGGTTTGACCGGCCGCCAAGGCGCGTTGCGAGGCGGCTTGAATGGACGGGCCATCGGCCATCGGGTCCGTAAACGGCATGCCCAATTCAATAATATCGGCACCCGCTTCAGGCAGCGCTTTTAAAATTTCTGCCGAGGTTTCAATATCGGGGTCACCGGCGGTAATAAAGGCGACAAAGGCTTTTTGATTATCTGCTTTCAGGCGCGCGAAAAGCGTGTCGATGCGGCTGCTCATCTTACAGCTCCACATTCAAATGTTCGGCCACGGCGAACACATCTTTGTCGCCGCGCCCGCACATATTCATCACCAGCAAATGCTCGGGCGGCAAATCGGCGGCAATTTTGCCGACATGGGCCAGCGCATGGCTCGGTTCCAAAGCCGGAATAATGCCTTCCAAACGGGTCAATAATTGAAACGCTTCCAGCGCTTCCTTATCGGTGGCCGAGACATAAGTGACGCGGCCGCTATCGCGCAAAAATGCATGTTCGGGGCCAATGCCCGGATAATCAAGTCCGGCCGATATTGAATGACCTTCAATGATTTGCCCGTCATCATCTTGCAGCAAATAAGTGCGATTGCCGTGCAAAATACCGGGCTCGCCGCCGGCCAGTGACGCGGCATGATCGGGTGTATCCAGCCCGTGACCGCCCGCTTCAACGCCGATAATATTAACCTCGTGATCATCCAAAAACGGATGAAACAACCCCATCGCATTGGAGCCGCCACCAATGCAAGCGATCAGCGTGTCCGGCAAGCGGCCCTCGCGCTCATGCATTTGTTGCTTGGTTTCGCGGCCGATAATCGATTGGAAATCGCGCACCATGGCCGGATAGGGATGCGGGCCGGCGACCGTGCCGATAATGTAAAACGTGTCTTCAACATTGGTCACCCAATCGCGCAAAGCCTCGTTCATCGCATCTTTCAGCGTACCGGCACCGGAAGTGACGGGACGAATATCTGCGCCAAGAAGCTTCATCCGGAAAACATTCGGCTTTTGCCGTTCAATATCTGTCGCCCCCATAAACACCGTGCAAGGCAGGCCAAACCGTGCCGCCACTGTCGCCACGGCAACCCCGTGTTGACCGGCACCGGTCTCGGCAATGATGCGGGTTTTGCCCATCCGTTTGGCGAGCAAAATTTGTCCCAAGCAATTATTAATCTTATGGCTGCCGGTATGGTTCAATTCATCGCGCTTTAAATAAATTTTCGCGCCACCGAAATGCTCGGTCAGGCGCTCGGCAAAATAAAGCGGGCTGGGACGGCCGACATAATGGGTTTGCAAGTCTTCCAATTGCGCGGCAAAGGCCGGGTCTTTTTGCGCCGCCTCATAATGGCGCTCCAAATCGAGGATAAGCGGCATCAGCGTTTCGGCAACAAAGCGTCCGCCATATAGGCCAAAGCGGCCCTTTTCATCGGGGCCTGCACGATATGAATTTTTTTGTTCCACCGTTTTACCTTCTCACTCTTGTTTAAACACCGCGCACGGCAGTTACAAAATCCGTCATCATGGCGGCGTCTTTCTCGCCCGGCGCGGTTTCCACACCGGATGCGATATCGACCATGCCGGCGCCGCTTATTGTCAGCGCGTCGGCTACATTCTCTGCCGTTAAACCGCCGGCCAGCAAATAGGGCTGTCTGAGGTCATACGCTTTCAGCACCGTCCAGTCAAAGGCTTCGCCATTGCCACCCGGCATGCCGTCTTGCGGCGGTTTGGCATCGAATAAAAACCAATCGGCGCAATCTTGATAGGCTTTGGCGGTTTCAAAATCTGCCGCTTCGGCAATCGGCAATGCTTTGATAATGGCGCAATGCGAGCGGCGTTTAATGTCGGCTACCCGTTCAGGGCTTTCGGCGCCATGCAATTGTAAGCGATGCGGGCTGACCATGCCCAATGCATGGTCAATATCATCATCGCTCGGGTCTACCAAAAGCGCCACACGGTCCATTTCCGGCCGGCATTGGGCAGCCAATTGCGCGGCGCGTTCCATGCTCAAATGGCGCGGCGAGGGTTTGTAAAAATTAAATCCGACCAGCTCAACCGCGAGCTTGTTCAGTGTCTCAATATCTTGCGGCTTGGTGACCCCACATATTTTAATCGCTGCAGACATCGCTCACTCTCACAGGCTTTCCAGTGTCGCGGTAATGGCAGCAGCAGCTTCAGCCGGCACATCAGCACCGGTAATCGCTCGCCCGATAACCAGAATATCGGCCCCCGCACGGCGCGCATCTTCCGGCGTCATCACCCGTTTTTGATCTTGCACATCGCTGCCTGCCGGTCTGATGCCGGGCACGATGAGTTTAAAGTCAGGCCCCATTTCGGCCCGTAACATTTCTATCTCATGGGCCGAGCAAACCACCCCTTGCATATGATTGTCGCGGGCCAAAGCGGCCAGTCGCAAAACTTGGTCGCGCGGGCTGCCGGACACGCCAATGGCGTGTAAATCGCTTTCCGACAAGCTGGTCAAAACCGTTACGGCCAGCATGGTCGGGGCGTTAAGGCCCTTATCTTCGGCCTCAGCCGCCGCCTCAGCCGCCGCCTTCATCATGGCCGCGCCGCCGGCTGCGTGCACATTTAACAATTGCGGTTCCAAAGGGGCCAGCGCGCGCACCGCGGCGGCCACCGTATTGGGAATATCATGCAGCTTCAAATCCAGAAAAATCGGCTGGCCATAAGCGGCAAGGCGATGATAACCGGCGGCCCCATGCGCGTAGAAAAATTCCATGCCCAATTTCAGCCCGCCAATGTGACCGGCCAAGCTTTCCGCCAATTGTGTGGCGCGGGCCATGTCCGGCGTATCTATGGCGCAAAAAATCGGGTTCATGTTTTTTCGACCTCATCGGCAATATGCGCATCATCGGCAATATCGCTCTGCGCGGCGCTGATGCGGGTTTTTTCCGGAGCCTTGTTTACCATGCGGGTGAAGGCTTCACCAGTCGGTGATTGTGTCGCGATTTTTGCCGCTTTCGCTTTCGGTTTTGTTTGTGTTTTGCGCATCGCGGCCAGCGCATAGCCCAGCATAATGCCAATGGCAAAGGCGATAAACAGCGCCATGAAAAGCGGCAGGCTGAGCTTCAAGCTTGGCTGCTGGCGGAGAATATCAAACGGGTTTAACGCCAGTTCGACCATTTGCCGATTAAGCACGGCCAATGGCAGCAGAATAATCAGGCTCACAAAAAAAGCCAGCCTTCCGGCCAGCGATTTCAGGGCGGTCAGAAAACCGTTCACCATGCTACGGCCTATTGGCCATTATTGCGGTTCATCCGTTCACGCATTTCTTTGCCGGTTTTGAAAAACGGTGCGTGTTTTTTGGCCACGGCAACGCTTTCGCCGGTGCGCGGATTGCGGCCGATACGGGCCTCGCGCTGCTTGACGGAAAATGTGCCAAAGCCGCGTAATTCAACGCGGTCGCCACGACCCATAGCATCGCCGATTTCATCCAATAAACGATTGACGATAATTTCAACATCGCGCTGGTATAAATGCGGATATAGCTCCGCAATTTTGGCGATTAATTCTGATTTTATCATGCCGAGGCCTCCAAAGCCGACGGGCGGCGTTCCAAGGTGAATAAGCTGCCATTCCAATCTGCAGGCGTCAAGCACCGGACTGAATTATCTGACAAAAAACCCGCCGCAGCTGATGCGCCGCGACGGGTCAAATAAACAAGCCTTGAAAGACTTAGTCGTCTTTATTGTCCTGATTAAGGGCAGCACCCAAAATATCACCCAAAGACGCGCCGCTATCGGAAGAGCCATATTGTTGGACGGCTTCTTTCTCTTCGGCAATTTCCAGCGCCTTAATTGACAAGCCGACACGACGGTCGCGTTTATCGAGGCTGGTTACCATGGCGTCCAGCTTATCGCCGACATGGAAACGCTCAGGGCGTTGGTCTTGACGGTCACGCGACAAATCTGAGCGACGGATAAAGGCAGCAACATCGCCATCGGCGACCGCCACTTCCAGACCGCCATCCGTGACGGCCGTCACTTCGCAAGTCACCGTATCGCCACGGCGCAAATCGGCAATCGACTCGAACGGGTCGCCATCCAATTGCTTAATGCCAAGGCTGACACGCTCTTTATCTTGGTCAACATCCAGCACCACAGCTTCAACTGTTTGGCCTTTTGAATATTGCGCCAGCGCTTCATCGCCCGATGCATTCCAATCGAGATCGGAAATATGCACCATGCCGTCAATGTCATTATCAAGACCGACAAACAGACCGAACTCGGTGATGTTTTTGATCTCGCCCGACAATTTCGTGCCGCTTGGGAATTTCGATGAGAAATCTTCCCACGGATTTTCAATGCATTGTTTCAGGCCCAGTGAAATGCGGCGCTTCTCAGCGTCCACTTCCAGCACCATGACTTCAACTTCTTGGCTGGTTGAAACGATTTTGCCCGGATGAACATTTTTCTTCACCCAGCTCATTTCAGAGACATGGACAAGACCTTCAATGCCGTTTTCCAGTTCAACAAAAGCACCGTAATCGGTGATATTGGTGACCCGGCCGGTAACTTTTGAATTCAAGGCAAACTTGCTGGCCGCTTCTTCCCACGGGTCGGCTTCCAATTGTTTCATGCCAAGGCTGATACGCTGTGTCTCGGAATTGATTTTGACCACTTGCACGCGCACGGTCTCACCAACAGTCAATACTTCTGATGGGTGATTGACACGCCGCCAAGCAATATCGGTCACGTGCAGCAAGCCGTCAACGCCGCCCAAATCAACAAATGCACCATAATCGGTGATGTTTTTCACCACGCCTTCGACCTGTTGGCCTTCCAGCAAATTGGCGACGATTTCATTGCGTGCTTCGGCCCGTGTTTCTTCCATAATGGCGCGACGCGAGACCACAATATTGCCCCGGCGGCGGTCCATTTTCAGAATTTGGAAAGGCTGCGGTGTATTCATTAATGGCGTGATGTCGCGCACCGGACGAATATCGACTTGGCTGCCCGGCAAAAACGCCGTTGCGCCGTTCAAATCGACGGTGAATCCGCCTTTGACACGGCCGAAAATAACCCCTTCGACGCGCTCATCGGCCTCGAAGTTTTTCTCCAGCTTAATCCAGCTTTCTTCGCGTCGCGCTTTGTCGCGTGACAGAACCGCTTCGCCCATGGCGTTTTCAATGCGGTCGAGAAATACTTCCACTTCATCGCCAACGCCAATTTCAGCCGGTTGACCCGCCATTGAAAATTCGCGTAGCGGCACGCGGCCTTCGGTTTTCAGGCCGACATCGACAATCGCCAAATCATTTTCAATGGCGGTGACGCGGCCCCGCACGACAGTGCCTTCAAGCGGCGAGTCGGCGGAAAAGCTTTCTTCCAAAAGCGCTGCGAAATCATCACTACTCGGGTTTAAACCCGTATCGGTATTTTGGTCAGACACGTTGTGTGTCTCCTTGAGTTTATGCCAAACCCGCCGCATTTCTTTGCGACCTCAGGGCCGGACTTCCCAAACGAAAAATGCGCACCAAACTGCGCTGCCGTTTCGGGCCATGGTTTTGAAATAGGTTCACCCCATCATGGGACGCGGTGTTTGGATTTCAGGGGCGGTTGATTTTTGCTTCAACCAGCGCCAGAGCCGCTGTGAACGCCTCTTCTATAGACAAATCAGAACTATCAAGCAAGACCGCATCTTCAGCTTGTTTCATCGGCGCTGTGGCGCGCGACGCATCGCGCTCATCGCGTGCCTTAATATCGGCCAATACGGTTTCAAAACTTATTGTCGGATCTTGGCTTTTTAATTCCTTATGACGGCGCGCCGCGCGAATGTCAGCTTGCGCGGTAACAAATAATTTCGCCGCTGCCTCAGGACAGACAATGGTGCCGATATCGCGGCCATCCAGCACCGCACCGGCTTTGGCGTCGGGCGGGGTGGCGGCAAAACTGCGTTGCGCGGTTAAAATTGCCGCGCGCACTTGAGGCATGGCCGCCACCAATGAGGCGGCACGGCCGGTCTCGGCAGTGCGCAAAGCGGCGGCAAAATCCGCCTCGTCAAGCCGTGCCATGTCCAAGGTCTCGGCCGCTTTCACCGCGTCTTGTTCATTATCCGGTGCGCCCCCGGCCTGCAAGACGCTGAGCGCAACCGCGCGATACAGCGCGCCGGTATCCAAATAGGCAAAATCAAAATGCGCGGCCAGTTTTTTTGCCAGCGTGCCTTTGCCACTGGCTGCCGGCCCGTCGACGGCGATAAGTTTATCATTGGTGCGCATATGCATTACCCGTTACCGGCTTGTTAAGCGGCTCCAAAATCGGCCCCTAGAGCGGCCATTAACTCGAAAAAATTCGGAAAGCTGGTGGCAATCATGGCGCGGTCATCAATCTCCACCGGCGCTTGTGCAATCAGGCCGAGGCATAAAAACGCCATGGCGATGCGATGGTCATGATGCGTTATTACCTTACCGCCGCCGGCCACATTGCCGCCCGCGGCCACATTGCAGCCGGTGACATGCAGCCAATCGGCGCCGCTTTCAACCGCCACGCCATTGGCCGCCAGACCGTCATGAATGGCGGCCAGCCGGTCGCTTTCTTTGACCCGCAATTCACCCAGCCCGTGCATTTTTGTTGTGCCGTCGGCGCTTGCCGCAGCAATCGCCAGTGCCGGATATTCATCAATCATATCCGAGGCAATATCGGCATCAACGTTCATCGCTCTCAATTGGCTATGGCGAATATGTAAATCGGCGACCTCTTCACCGGCCGCGTGTCGCCGATTGCGCATATCAATTTGCCCGCCCATTTCGCGCAATACCCGTATCAGGCCATCGCGCTGGCGGTTCAGCATGACGTTTTCCAAAACAATATCCGAGCCCGGCACAATCAGCGCGGCGACCATTGGAAAAGCGGCGGAAGACGGGTCGCCCGGCACATCAATATGGGTGCCGACAAGCCGTGTCGGGCCGTTTGGATTATGTATTTTGACAATATGCAGCCCGTCTTCTTGGCTGCGTTCAATATGCGCGCCAAACAGGGCCAGCATGTTTTCGCTATGGTCGCGGGTCAGTTTTGTCTCGCGAATAATGCTGGTACCGGCGCAGTGTAATGCGGCCAGCAATAAGGCCGATTTAACCTGTGCCGAGGCGACTTGTGTGGTGATATCGGCAGGAAATATTTCAGCCGGCAAGACGGTCAGCGGTAAGCGTTCATCATCTGTGGCGCGAAATTGGCCGCCCATTTGTGCCAAGGGCTGCATCACCCGCCCCATGGGCCGCGCCGATAGCGACGCATCGCCGATAAACTCAGCCTCGATACCGGCCCCGGCGACCAGCCCCATAACCAATCTGGCGCCGGTGCCCGCATTGCCGAAATCAAGCGGTGCGGCGGGCGATTTCAGACCGCACGGGCCGGTGCCGATAAGCCGATATGTGCCGTCAGATAATTTTTCAATTTGTGCGCCCATTGCCTGCATGGCGGATTTTGTGGCGATAACATCATCGCCCTCCAACAAGCCTGTGACGGTGGTTTCGCCTTGTGCCACGCCCCCCAAAATCATTGCCCGATGCGAGATTGATTTATCGCCCGGCACGCGGATTTTTCCGCTCAGCTTTTGGCGTGCCCGTGCAGCGCTCACAGCTTGTTTAATGGTGTTATCGGCCATGCTGGCTTTGTCGCGTTTTTTACCGTCAGCGTCAAGCAAGCGCCCGATGAGGCCGATTTATCGGGCCGAGCGAAAAAAGCAATCGGCATATATAAGTGACTTTACCTTTGACAGACCCGCCCCTTCATGGCAGGAACAAAAATTATTTTTGTCGAGCCGGAGGTAGTCTCGTGGTTGATCCGAAACTTGGTACGAAGCGCATTTGTGAAGCCTGCGAGGCGAAGTTTTACGATTTGAATAAGCTTCCGGCGGTTTGCCCGAAATGCCAGCACAGCTATGACCCGATGGCGGCCATGGCGCCGGCCAAGCCGGTTGAAGAAATAGCGCCGAAAGCGGAAGCGGAAGAAACCGAAGACGAGACGGTTGAAGATGATGATGACGCCATCAGTCTCGACACAATGGCGGATGATGAAGCCTCGGATGATGATGAAGAAGAAGAAGCGATCGGTGACTTTGAGGGCGAAGAAGCACTGCTCGACGATAATGATGAAGACGAAACGCTGTTGGATGAAGATGACGAGGATGATGAAAGCTTCCTCGAAGACGACGAAGACGACGCGTAAATCCATAAGGCGGCGGAATGTCGGTCAGTTTACGCTTGATTGCGTCGGCTGCTTCGATTAGGTTCCGCGTCAGTTTGGGGCCATAGCTCAGTTGGGAGAGCGCTTGCATGGCATGCAAGAGGTCGGCGGTTCGATTCCGCCTGGCTCCACCAAATCCCCTCAAATTGTTATTTTATCTCATGCCGGACCGGCGTTTCAGCACAGCAAAAAAACCTTCCCCTGTGATGAAATTTGATTCATAAAAGCCTATGGCTCAGCCGTTACAGCGTTTTTGTCTGGTTTTTTTCTGCGCCGCGTTTTTAAGCGCGTGTGCGCCGACCGGATTTATGGCCGATACATGGGTCGGCACGCTTTGGCCGTTTGGCAAACCGACCTCAAAAGAGATTACCGATTTGGACGCCGCTTTTGCCGAGCGGGCGCGCGAATTAATGCAGCAAAATGAAGCGCGGCTGCAAAGCCTGCGCAATCTGCAAAACGATGCGGTGTCGGCGGAAACCAAATCACTAAACGCCAAATTGCAAGCCGAGCGCGAAGCGGCAATTTTGGTGCAGGTCGATGGCGGTGATATTTCGCTCAACCGGTTGGATAATTTGGCTGCCTGCGATCTGTTGAAAAGCACTATTGCCGGTCAGCCCGGCAGCGCCAAAAAAACAGAGCCGCCTTTGACCAGCATGTTTTCGGTCGGCTCAGTATCGCCTTATGCGCCGCATCATTTATTGATGAGCAAATGCATGGCGGCCGGCGCCATCCCTAAATTATAAACCGATAAATCGCGCGATTAGTCAGGCGATTAATCAGCTAATTCGAGCCAACCAATATTGCCGTCTGTGCGCTTATGAACAATGTTGAGCGCGTCGCGGCCGGCCGCTTTGAACAGCACGAAATCATCAGCGCCAAGCTCCAATTGCATCACCGCTTCCGATACGCTCATTTGCGCCACAGCGCGATTGCTTTCAGCGATAATCACCGGCGTAAATTCTTCCGGCACATCGCCTTCCGGTTCCGGCGCGATAATTTTTTCCGGTGCTTGTGTCACTGCCATCGGTAATTTCTCGCGACCATGATGACTTTTCAAACGCCTTTTATAACGCCGTAATTGTTTTTCAATTTTGGTGACCGAGCGGTCAAAGCTGGCATAAATATCGCTGTCACTGCCCGATGCGTGCAAATGCAAACCGCTATCCAAATGCAGTGCGCAGGCCGCTTCAAATTGATGCCCTTGTTTGATGAAAGTGACATTAACCTCGCCGCCGCGTTCAAAATATTTGCTGACCGCATCGGTGAGGGATTGCTCGACATGCGCCTGCAAAGCGGCGCCGGTTTCGAGATGTCTGCCGGTGATATTAATATTCATTATGGCTCCTTTCAGGCTCTCAACAAAATGTCGAAAACCGCTATCTGCGGGCCGGTTTGAACAGCGGGGCCGCAGCAGGCGGAGGCATTTCAGGCGGCGGGCAATTTATTGCGGCCGCCAAAACAGGCGCACGCCTGCCGGGCCAGATGGTGTCAATCGGCCCATAAAAATTGTGCCTGTTTGTAAGTTAAATGTCGAGTCACAGCCGATGAAAATAAGTCTTGTTTCGGCCGTTTGCGGCTAACTTATTGCTTAAAGGGTGAAATCATCGCCCAAATAATGCGCCCGCACTGCATCATTTTCGATAATTTCATCAGCCGTGCCTTCGGTCAGCACATTGCCGTCATGCATAATCACGGCGCGGTCAATAATGCTCAGCGTTTCGCGCACATTATGGTCGGTAATCAACACGCCGAGACCGCGATCTTTCAATTGCGCGACCAGTTCACGAATATCGCTAATCGCTATCGGGTCAATGCCGGCAAACGGCTCATCCAACAGAATAAAGCTGGGATCGCTGGCCAAGGCGCGGGCAATTTCGACACGGCGGCGTTCGCCGCCCGACAGCGCGCCACCGGCTGAATGGCGCACATGGGTGACCGAAAATTCGTTCAGCAGGTTTTCCAATTTGGCCCGTTGCGCGTCCTTATCCGGCTCGACGATCTCCAAGATTGACATGATATTGGCTTCCACCGATAAGGTGCGGAAAATCGATGCTTCTTGCGGCAAATAACCGACACCAAGACGCGCGCGGCGATACATTGGCAATTGCGATACATCTTGTCCGTCCAGTAAAATCTGCCCGCTATCGGGGCGCACCAGGCCGGTAATCATATAAAAAGTCGTCGTTTTGCCGGCTCCGTTCGGCCCCAATAGGCCAATCGATTGGCGGCGGTCAAAATTCAGTGAGACATTTTTCACCACTTGCCGACCCTTATAGGATTTCGACAGATTGCGGGCGCTGAGGCCATTATCGCTCGCCGTCAGCCTATCAGTAGGCGGCGCGTCAGGGGCAATCGGGTTAGATGGTGCAGAACTCATGACACGCACTATAGGTGGCACACAGCGCTAGCGCAATTCGATACGGGCGCGGCCTTTTTTGCCGCCGCCTTTCAGTGCAGCACGGCCGCTGCGCATATCAATCTCCAATCGATGTCCGCGCAAAATGCCGTCGCGTGTGCCGCTTTCGCGCACTTCGACCGCGCCGGTCAAAACCAATTGCGCGTCAGCCGGACGATAAATCGCTTTGTCGGCCAAGGCGCGGCGCAAAACACGCCCATCCTCGGCTTTCGAAATCAATTCAACCGCGCCTTGCGCATATAGGCTGTCAGCCGCCCCGTCGGCCAGCAAGGTCAATTGCATGTCCTGCGCACGCATTTGCATCGGCCCTTGTGTGAAAACAGCTTTGTCGGAAAAATCGGCCCGTAATTTGTCGCCATACCAATCAATCAGCCCGGCCTTAATATCAACCGGCGCTTTCGGGTCAGTGGCAAAGCGCAAATTTTGCGCCGCTGCCGGCGTCAGCATAACGGCCAGCATGAAGAGATAGATAAGCCGCCGCGTCATTTAACCGGTTCCTGTAAGCGCATCATCGCCTTGGTGAAACGATAATGGCGGGTTTCGGTAACCGCTTTCATATGATGCGCGGTGACGATACCGGCCGCGCCGCGCATGGTCACCGCGCTGGCGGTTAAAATGCCTTTATCCAAATCAGCCAGCATTTGCGTGCCGGTTAAAATATTATCTTGCGCATCGCGCATGGCGACATTGCCGGATAGCGCGGCCAAGGCTTTCAGTGCTTGATAATCGGCCAAATTGGCCGAGAGATTGATGCGGCCCTCAGGATTATCGGCATCGATGCGAATATCGGCTTTTTGCAAAATCACATTGCCATCGGCTTTTTGACGGCCTTCAAACGCAGTCATTTGATAGGGGCGGCCATCGGCCAAGCGACCGAGAAATGTCGGCGCGGCAATCACCAGCCGGTCATTATCGGGCGTATCAGCGGTAAATGCGCGGCGCAAATCAGGATTGGCGGCAAAACCCAGAATTAATAAAAGCGCCAAGGCCAGCAACGGCAAAAGCCGACGCAGCAGCCGAATGCGGCGCGAATAAAATCCTAAATCTTGCTGTCGGCTATAATCGCCGTCGCGGTCAGATGTTTTTTCACCCATGCCGGCAAAATGCGCCTAATGAGCGAAAATGTCCATATCTTCCCAACCGGCCAAATCCATGGCCGAGCGGACAAGCACAAAGTCAAAACACGCTTCCGCCATGGGCCGACGCCCTTCGCGGTCGAGCATGGTCTCCAAACGCTCTTTCAAAGCATGCAAATGCAGCACGTCAGAAGCGGCATAATTTAATTGCGCATCCGACAATGCGGCTGCGCCCCAATCAGAGCTTTGTTGCGCTTTTGACAAATCAACGCCCAATAATTCGCGGCATAAATCTTTCAGCCCATGCCGGTCGGTATAGGTGCGAACCAGCTTGGAGGCAATTTTCGTGCACCAAAGCGGTGCCGCATGGACATTTAAATATTGCGCAATCACCGCCAAATCAAAACGCGCATAATGGAAGATTTTAATCAATTGGCGGTCATTCAAAACCGCTTTCAAATTGGGCGCGTCATATGTATCGGCGTCAAATTGCACAATATGAACCTCGCCATCACCGGCTGAAAGCTGCACCAAGCACAAGCGGTCGCGCGCCGGTTTCAGACCCAAGGTTTCGGTATCAACCGCAATCGCGCCGGTGAAGCTCAAGCCCTCCGGCAAATCGTTTTTGTGCAAATGAATGGCCATATCATGTCCCCTTTGGCACGTTCTAGACCGAGCGGCGGGTAAACTCAAGCATTGCAAAGGCGACGGTCCAAACTGTCGCGATAAGGGTTGAAGCTTCGCTGAGGCGGTTTGCAGCTTGTCATTAAGGTCAATCGGGTTAAGTTGCGCCGCATAAGGCAAACCCCAAGCGCAACCCCCCCGCTTATATCAAGCGCCCCAACAGGCATAACAGCCGAAAGGAAATATCGTGGATAGCAGTCTCATCGCCGCCACACCGGGATTTTTTCTCTTCGGTGTCATCGCCACTTTAATGGTGGCGATTGCCAAATCCGGCTTTGGCGGCTCCATGGGTGCTTTGTCCTTGCCGATCATGTTGATTGCCATGCCGCCCGGTCCGGCCTTGGCGGTATTGCTGCCGGTATTTTTACTGTGTGATTTTTACGTCGGTTGGAAATATCGCCGCCATACGGTGCGCCGTTTGGTGGTGATGATGTTTATCGCTGCCTGTTTCGGGCAATTGCTGGGCTGGCTTTTGTTCAAGCAAATCAATGAAACAATATTATTGGGTTTTATCGGCGGCTTGGCCTTGTTTACCGGCGTGCGATATTTTTATCGTCTGGTAAAACCTTTGCCGCTTTCTGCCGCCTTGACGCGGCAAGCCTTGCGCGCTTTGCGGCGCAATTCAGCCCCGCGTGCCGGTCTGTGGTGCGGGCTATCGGGGCTGGCCAGCTTCATTTCATTGACCGGCGGCATTCCGGCGCAAGTCTATTTGCTGCCTTTGCAATTACCGCGCATGTTATTTGTCGGCACAATGAGCTGGTTTTTCCTGCTCATCAATCTGGCAAAATTGCCGTTTTTTATTGAGCTGGGCTTGTTTGATGCGGCCAGCATGACCGCCAGTCTGGTGTTGGCGCCGCTGGTGCCTGTTGGCGTGGCGGTCGGCATTTATCTCAATCGTAAAATGACCGATGCTTGGTTTTACCATATTGCGCATGGGTTTTTGGTGCTGCTGGGCGCGCGGCTGATAAGCAATGCGCTGGTCTAGAGCTCGTCAGGTCACTGCTTAATTTATCTTTTTAATTATCGGGTCCGCGCCACACGGCACCGATTAATTGTTCATCCAAACCACCGCCGGGCTCGCATTGGGTGGAATAATAAGGGTGATGCGGACGGCGAAAGCGGTGAATGACAATCGCCGATTGCGCCGCTTTGTCGGGCGCAATGCCCAAATGCTGAGCCATTTTATGATTGCGCTGATAGGCCTGACAATCGGCTTTCACCTCATTATATTCTTGGTTCACATGCATCGCCTCATGCGTCAGCACATGCAAAGCAAGCACTGTGTCATAATGGCGAATGGCCGATTTATTGGCCTCATCAGGGTCGGCAATATAGCTGCGTAATTCGCTGCACATATCGGGCCGCAAATGAATGGCATTTTCGCCCCGCTTCACATAGCCCAGCTTGTTCCAATGAAAAAAACTGCCAAGCCGCGAATGGCAAATTACCTGCACGCCATAGCGATGCGTCAGTTTCTCAACTGCCGCTTCCATTTTTGCCTCGAACAAAGCTTGGCGTAGCGGCAAAATGGCTGCGCCGACGGCAAATAAAAGCATCATCCAGAAAAATGAATCGAAACGTTTTTCACCCAGCGGATTAAGCGCGCCGCGCACCGCCATAATGGCAAAAAACCCAGATAAAACAATAAACACCATAAGCGGTGACGCCTCGCAACAAATACGCGTTTTGACAGAGCTTTTTATAAAGCTTTTCGCTTATTGATTTTGAAAAAAAACCTGCAACAGGTCTAGCCGCTATTTTTCCTTGAACTTTCTGCTAGGCAGTCGGCGCACAAGCAGATAGAAGCGGCATAATTGTTTTTCAAGAGGACTTTCCATGTCATCAGATTTTACGGCGGCAGACGGCTTGCGCAATATCGCCATTATCGCGCATGTCGACCACGGCAAAACCACATTGATAGACGGGCTGATGAAACAGACCGGCTTGTTTCGCGATAACCAAGCGGTTGATGAGCGGGTGATGGATAGCGGCGATTTGGAAAAAGAGCGCGGCATTACCATTCTTGCCAAGCCGACCTCGATTAATTGGAAAGACACGCGGGTAAATATTATCGATACGCCGGGCCACGCCGATTTCGGCGGCGAGGTGGAGCGGGTTTTGCATATGGCGGATGGGGTTATTTTGCTGACCGATGCGGCGGAAGGGCCGATGCCGCAAACCAAATTTGTGCTGGGCAAAGCCTTAAAGCAGGGGCTGCGCCCGATTGTGGTGATTAATAAAGTTGACCGTCCGGATGGCCGCCCGGATGAGGTGATTGACGAAGTTTTTGACTTATTCGTCTCGCTGGATGCCAGTTCCGAGCAATTGGATTTTCCCATTCTTTATGCGTCGGGCCGTGATGGCTGGTGCGCTGATGAATTGGATGCGCCGCGCGACAATCTCTATCCGCTTTTGGATTTGGTGTTGGCGCATGTGCCGCCGCCGCAAGTCGAGCCGGATAAGCCGTTTGCCATGCTGGCCACTTTGCTGGATAGCGACCCGTATATCGGTCGCTGTTTGACCGGTCGCGTTTTGCAGGGCACGGCGAAAGTCAATGAGGCGGTGAAGGCGATTAATCTGGATGGCGCGCAGGTTGAAAGCGGACGGCTGACCAAATTATTGCGCTTTGAGGGCACTGAGCGTGTGCCGGTTGATGAGGTAGCGGCCGGCGATTTAATTTGCATTGCCGGACTGACCAAAGCCTCGGTTGCCGACACGATCGGTGATCCGGCGATTACCGATGCATTGCCGTCTACCCCGATTGACCCGCCGACCATGGCGGTGACCATTACCGTTAATGACAGCCCGTTTGCCGGCACGGAAGGCAAAAAAGTTACCTCGACAGTCATTCGCGAGCGGCTTTTGGCAGAAGTTGAAACCAATGTGGCGATTACTTTTGCTGAAAGCGACAATAAAGACGCGTTTGAAATTGGCGGCCGCGGTGAATTGCAGCTGGGCGTGCTGATTGAGACCATGCGGCGCGAAGGGTTTGAGATGAATGTCTCGCGCCCGAAAGTGCTTATTCGCGAAGAAAACGGTCAAAAAATGGAACCGGTGGAAGAAGTGACGATTGACGTTGATGAAGAATTTTCTTCCGGCGTTGTTGATGCGATGAACCGCCGTAAAGCGAAAATGATTGATATGCGCGCCGCCGGTGCGGGTAAAACGCGGCTGATTTTTCATGCCCCGTCGCGCGGCCTTATCGGCTATCAAAGCCGTTTCTTGACGCAGACGCGCGGCACCGGTGTGCTCAATCGGGTGTTTCATGATTACGCCCCCTATGCCGGTGATATTGCCGGTCGTCGTAATGGCGCGCTGATTGCCAGCGAGACCGGCACGGCCGTCGCTTTTGCGCTGTTTAATTTGCAAGACCGCGGCGTGATGTTTATCGAGCCGCAAACGCCGGTTTACCAAGGCATGATTGTCGGTGAACATAGCCGCGATAATGATTTGGAAATCAATGTTCTGAAGGGCAAGAAGCTGACCAATATTCGCGCCGCCGGTGCCGATGAGGCGGTGACGCTGACACCGCCGCGGCGCATGTCATTGGAAGAGATGATGGCTTATGTGGAATATGATGAATTGCTGGAAGTGACGCCGCAAAGCCTGAGGCTCAGAAAGCGTTATTTGCTGGAACATGAGCGGAAAAAATTCCGCAAGCAAATGGAAGCCGAAGGCTAGAAAAAACAGCGCAAAAAATCGGTGCCGCTCCGGCGCACTTTTCAAACCGTATCGCGCGCGCTAATCTGTCGGCCAATTGGGGGGATTTATCATGCGACTAGGTTTATGGGCCGGTTTGGCGGCTATGGCGTTTGTTTCAATTGTGTCGGTGCG
>CBFIHY010000004.1:0-26481 GCA_965662315.1 Alphaproteobacteria bacterium | reverse complement strand
GCCCGGCTTGCTGCAAGCGTACAATGGTTAATTCGGCGTCCTCAGCCAGCTGTATCTGCCAACGCGCATTGGTATAGGCAGCCGATAAATGATTATCAATAATCACCGCCTTCGCGCCGGACGCGACCGTGATTTTATGACTGAGATGGGCAGGCTCAGTACCCGATGCCGTTACAACCAGAGGTTGCGACATGGCCGCGTCAATATCGACATGCAAACCGTCCGACGCCAAAGCAGCATTATAATCCAGCATGGCATTTTCACAGACGGCCGCATCGACAGCAAACTCATGCAGGTTCAAACCATCCGCTTTTGGTTGCTCAACCATTTTGCCATTATCAAACACCGCCATGGCCGGATTAATGGCGAGGAAATTAATCGCATCAAGCCGGTCATCCGTATTGTTTTTCAGCAGCCGCGCCAAATCCGTATAGTGCCATGCCTCTTGCCGACGGGTCGGCAAGCCATTCGCTTCTGCCGCCGCCAAAGCCGCGCTACGTGCCGCCAAATCACCCGGCAAATCACCGCTCATGCGGTCAAAATAGGCTTGTGCATCAAGCATTTACCGTCTCTCCGACATATTTAGCATAACCCGACTTCTCAAGCTCCAAAGCCAGTTCCGGACCGCCCGATTTAACCACTCGACCGGCCGCCATAACGTGGACGACATCCGGTTTAATGAAATCGAGCAAACGTTGATAATGGGTGATGACCAGCATGCCGCGGTCGGGCGCGCGCAAAGCATTCACCCCTTCCGCAACCGTCTTCAGCGCATCAATATCGAGGCCGCTATCAGTCTCATCCAAAATGGCCAGCTTCGGTTCCAGCATCGCCATTTGCAAAATCTCATTGCGCTTTTTCTCGCCACCCGAGAAGCCGACATTAAGTTGCCGTTTCAGCATATCATCATTCATGCCCAATGATTTTGACGTCTCGCGTGCGAGGCGAAGAAAACTGGCCGCATCCATCTCGTCTTCACCGCGGCCACGGCGAATGGCATTCAGTGAGGTCTTCAAAAACGTCATATTGGTGACGCCTGGAATTTCCAACGGATATTGAAAAGCCAAAAACAGGCCGGCAATGGCGCGCTCTTCCGGCTCCATATCAGCCAGTGATTTACCGTCAAAAACCATGTCGCCATCGGTAACGTCATAACCGTCTTTACCCGATAAGACATAAGACAATGTCGATTTGCCCGAACCGTTCGGCCCCATAATCGCGTGCACTTCGCCCGGCTGAATGGCCAAAGAAAGACCGTTCAAAATCGGCGTGCCGTCAATACCGGCATGTAAATTATTGATTTCCAGCAGCGCACTCATCCGACACTTCCTTCTAAAGAGATGCCGACCAGTTTTTGCGCTTCCACGGCAAATTCCATCGGCAAATGTTGTAATACATCGCGGCAAAAACCGTTGACGATAAGCGCCACCGCTTCTTCCGGATCAAGGCCGCGTTGCTGACAGAAAAACAGCTGATCATCGCTGATTTTCGAGGTTGTCGCCTCATGTTCCAGAACCGCAGAGAGATTTTTCGCCTCAATATAAGGCACGGTATGGGCGGCGCATTTATCGCCGATAAGCAGGCTGTCACATTGGGTGAAATTGCGCGCGCCTGCCGCTTTCGGATGCACGCTCACCTGCCCGCGATATGCATTGGATGACCGACCGGCTGAAATACCTTTTGAGATAATCCGGCTCGATGTGTTCTTGCCGAGATGCAACATTTTCGTGCCGCTATCGACCTGCTGTAAATTATTGGAAATGGCGATGGAGTAAAACTCACCGACCGAGTCGTCGCCGCGCAAAATGCAGCTTGGATATTTCCAAGTCACCGCCGAACCGGTTTCAACTTGCGTCCAGCTAATGCGCGCGCGCGCTTCTCGGCAGTCACCGCGCTTGGTCACGAAATTATAAATCCCGCCCTTGCCGTTTTCATCACCCGGATACCAATTCTGCACAGTTGAATATTTAATCTCTGCATCTTCCAAAGCGACCAGCTCTACAACCGCTGCGTGCAATTGGTTTTCATCGCGCATTGGCGCCGTACAGCCTTCCAGATAGCTGACATAAGCGCCCTTATCGGCAATCACCAAAGTGCGTTCAAACTGTCCGGTATTGGCTTCGTTAATGCGGAAATAAGTCGACAATTCCATCGGGCATTTCACCCCCGGCGGGATGTAGCAAAACGACCCGTCAGAGAACACTGCCGAATTAAGCGCGGCAAAATAATTATCCGATTTCGGCACAACCGAGCCGAGATATTTTTTCACTAATTCCGGATGCTCTTGCACCGCCTCCGAGAAGGAGCAGAAAATAACCCCATCCTTGGCCAGTTCTTCGCGGAAAGTGGTGCCAACAGAGACGCTGTCAAAAACCGCATCAACGGCAATTTTCTTTACCCCTGCCAGCACTTCCTGTTCTTGCAGCGGAATGCCGAGCTTGGAATAGGTCTCCAATAATTGCGGGTCCACCTCATCGAGGCTTTTCGGGCCGTCTTCCATAGATTTCGGCGCCGCGTAATAGCACAAATCCTGATAATCGATTTTCGGATAATCGACATGCGCCCATTCCGGCTCTTCCATTGTCTTCCAACGCTCATAGGCGTCCAACCGCCAATCAAGCAACCATTGCGGCTCTTCTTTTTTGGCCGAAATAAAGCGAATGACATCTTCGCTCAGACCATTGGAAATCTTGTCGACATCAATTTCAGTGGTGAAGCCATATTTATAATGCTCACCGCCAAATTTAGCGACCTGATCGACTGTTTCCTTATCGATTGAGGCTTTTGCTTCACTCATTTTCTACTCCGCTGCCAGCGCGCGACCGGCCAGCTTGCTCCATTCATCGATCAATTTTTGCGTGTCTTCTGCTTGGCTTTGCCAGCCGAGGCTGACCCGCAACACGCCCTTACTTATATGGGTTTCCGCCCCCATGGCAGCCAGCACATGGCTGCGCGACACCTTGCCGCTGGAACAGGCCGAACCGGCACTCACCGCGACACCGGCGAGGTCCAATGCCATCACCAATGTTTCCGAATTCAATCCGGCCAAAGCAAAGCAACTGGTATTGGCCAAGCGTTTTGCGCCCAGCCCAAAAATTTCGACCGAAGGTTGCGCTGCCTGCAAGGCCGCTTCCATCGTATCACGCGCCTGTGCCAATGATTGAAATGCATCCAAATCACGCAGCGCGGCTTTTGCTGCCGCCGCAAAAGCGGCAATGCCGGAAATATTTTCTGACCCGGCGCGGCGTCCCAATTCCTGCCCGCCGCCGATAAGCTGCGGCGGCACAATAACCGCCGGACGCGTAACCAAAGCACCAATGCCCATCGGCCCGCCGATTTTATGAGCCGACAGGCTCAGCGCATCAACGCCAAGCGCGAAGAGATTTATCTCAATTTTGCCTGCCGCCTGCACCGCGTCGCAAAACAGCAAACTGCCATGCGCGCGGGTTTTTGCGGCAATCTCAGCAATCGGCTGAATAGTGCCGGTCTCATTATTGGCCAGCATGACGCAAACCAAAGCCGGACGCTCATCCGCCAGTGCCGCATCCAACGCCTCAAGGTTTACTGTGCCATCGGCCAAAACCGGAAGCTCTTCGACCGGCAAACCGGTGTCATGCGCGGCGGCAAGCACTGCGCTATGTTCAATCGCACTGACCAGCAAACGTTGTATTTCACCGCCGGGCGCTTGGCGTAAACCAAGTGCCAAATTGCACGCCTCTGTGCCACCGGACGTAAAGATAACGGTTTCAGCAGGCGCACCGACCAGCGCGGCAATATCGGCCCGCGCCGCTTCCACCAGCGCCCGCGCCTTGCGCCCTTCTTCATGCACAGAAGACGGATTGCCGATATCCAAAGCCGCGATTAACGCCTCGCGCGCTTCCGGCCGCAACGGTGCCGTAGCATTATAATCAAGATAGACGCGGCTCATTCTGCCGCCTCCAAAACTTGCGGCATCCGGCCATTGACCAAATCATCCAGCGAAATTGAGTTTAAGAAGGTATGAATAGTGCCGCCAAGATGCGCCCATAAATCATGCGTCAGGCAACGCCCCTGCTTTTTCAAACAACCGGCGGCGGCACCGCAACGGGTCACTTCTACCGGCTCGTCAACGGCGCGAATAACATCGCCAATGCGAATGCTGTCCAATGGTCCGGCCAATAAATAGCCACCATTTTTACCGCGGCGGCTTTCCACCAGCTCGGCACGGCGCAAATCACCAAATATCTGCTCCAGATAATTCAACGAAATTTCCTGCCGCTGACTGATATCAGCAAGCGAAATTGGGCCTTTGCCGCCCGAATTAGCCATTTGGGCCATATCAGCCATGGCCATGACCGCATAACGGCCTCGTGTCGATATCTTCACTTCCTTATAACCCCTTGTGATTCTTGGGCTTTTACGAAATTTCTTGCAATTTTGATACAGCATTGGCTATCAATGAGCCAAATCTATCTCGGATATAGTAATTCCGACTAAAATAGTCAAGTATTAGCTGGCGGGGGACATAATGCCGGAAATCATTTTTAACGGCCCGGAGGGCCGTCTCGAAGGCCGTTTCACTCAAAACAAAGAAGCGGGCGCACCGATTGCGCTCATTCTGCATCCATTGCCGCAACTCGGCGGCAATATGAATAATCCGGTCGCCTATCAGCTTTATCACCAATTCGCCGATCGCGGTTTTTCGGTTTTGCGATTTAACTTTCGCGGCGTCGGGCGAAGCCAAGGTGAATTTGATGAAGGCATTGGCGAATTATCTGATGCCGCCGCGGCCCTTGATTGGCTGCAAACATTAAGCGCAGATGCGCGCCAATGTTGGATTGCCGGTTACAGTTTCGGGGCTTGGATTGGCATGCAATTGCTGATGCGTCGGCCTGAAATTTCCGGTTTCATTTCGGTCGCGCCGCCGGCCAATTTTTATGACTTTACCTTTTTGGCGCCGTGTCCGGCCAGCGGACTGATTGCGCATGGCGATGCTGACCGCATTGTGCCGAAAGAAGACACGGTGAAATTGGTTGAGCGTCTGCAGCAACAAAAAGGCATCACCATTGATTATGAAAATCTGAAAGGTGCCAATCACTTCTTCGAAAAAGATATGGAAAAACTGGACAAACTGGTCGGCACTTACCTCGACCGGCGGATTCCGGAAATCGGCTAAGGGCCGAGTTACGGCTTATAAACCTCGCCGCCGCTAATGACAGATTTTACCCCTGTCGTTTCTGGGCGACTGAGCGGCAATTGGCGGGTGGCGCGTACGGCCAGCCACGCAAAGGCTTGCGCTTCAAGGCTGTCGCCCCGCCAATCAAGCATATCGCAATCGACGACGCCGATATCGGCACGCGCCCCCAACATGGCGACCAAAGTTTTATTATGCCGCCCACCGCCGCATAAAATCAGCCGCAAAGGCTTTTCGTCACAAAAGGCCAAACCGCGCGCTGCCGCCGCCGCCGTAAAGGCAGTTAATGTCGCCGCGCCATCGGCATCAGACAGAGCGCGCACCGGTTCGTCATCAAAGCTCAATCGGTCCAGCGATTTGGGCGGCGCAGTTTCAAAATACGGATGCATCATCAGTGCCGCCAGCGCGTCTTCATTGACCTTGCCTTGGGCCGCCAGCGCACCATCTGCATCGAAAGCGGCACCGGTTTTTTTCTGTAGCCAATCATCAACCAACGCATTGCCGGGGCCGGTATCAAACGCCAATATCGCATCATCTTCGCCCAGCCATGTCAGATTGCCGACGCCGCCCAGATTAAGCACCGCCTGAGGGCGCGCCGGACCGGCTAAAGCAGCGTGATAAAGCGGTGCCAAGGGCGCACCCTGCCCGCCCGCTTGCATATCGTTTAACCTGAATTGCCCAACAACATCACAGCCCAAAGCCGCTGCCAGCTTTTGCCCGTCACCGATTTGCAAGGTAAAGCCTTCATCCGGTCTATGAGTAATGGTCTGGCCGTGAAAGCCGATAAGCTCGGCCGTGTCAGCACCGAGAAATTGCTTCACCGCTTCAATATGGGCATCCGTGACCAATGTTTCCGCCTGTTGTAAATCTTCCGGCCATTGGCTTTTATCTCTCAGCACATCGGTCGCCATGTCTGTGGCTTTATTCAGCAGGTCGCGCAGGCGAGTTTTGGTGTCTTCCGGATAGGCCATAAAACCATCGCGCTGCAGGCTGATAATCGCTTCGCCATCGGTTTGCATCAGTGCCAAATCAATGCCATCCAAGGACGTGCCGCTCATTAAACCCAGAACCGTTTTTATGGCTGCCATCAGGCCGCGCTCCTACTTGATTTGCCACCTTGATTTATCGAGGCGCATTGCGTAACAGTTTTCGCCATGAACTATACATCAGAATTTTTGAAAACGCTCGCCGAACGCGGCTATATCGCGCAATGCACAGACGATGAAGGGCTGGACGCCGCCGCCAATGAGGGCGTTGTCACCGGCTATATCGGTTATGATTGCACCGCCCCATCGCTGCATGTCGGTAATTTGATTTCCATTCTCATGCTGCGCCGCCTGCAACAGGCGGGTCATCGCCCGATTGTGGTGATTGGCGGCGGCACGACAAAAGTCGGCGACCCGTCGGGCAAGGATGAAAGCCGTCAGCTTTTGACACAGGAAAAAATCGACGAAAACAAGAAAACCATTCGTGCCACTTTTGAACGGTTTTTGAATTTCGGTGACGGGCCGACAGATGCAATTTTGGTCGATAATGATGAGTGGCTGTCGCAACTGAATTACATTGAGTTTTTGCGCGATTATGGACGGCATTTTTCGGTCAATCGAATGATGAGTTTTGAGAGCGTTAAGCTGCGGTTGGAACGCGAGCAGCCGCTCAGCTTCCTCGAGTTTAATTATATGATTTTGCAAGCCTATGATTTTCTCGAACTGAACCGCCGCTATGATTGCAGCCTGCAAATGGGCGGCAGCGACCAATGGGGCAATATCGTCAATGGCATTGAACTGACACGGCGTTGCGACCAGAAAAGTGTCTTCGGCCTGACGACAAATTTGCTGACCACCTCATCCGGCGCAAAAATGGGTAAAACAGCACAAGGTGCGGTTTGGCTGAATGACGATATGCTGTCGGTTTATGATTACTGGCAATTTTGGCGCAATACGGAAGACGCCGATATCGGTCGCTTCTTGCGCCTATTCACCGAAATGCCGCTTGATGAAATCGCTCGTTTGGAAGCGCTTGAAGGAGCTGAACTGAACGAGGCAAAGAAAATTCTCGCAACCGAAGCAACCGCCATGTGCCATGGCCGCGCCGCTGCAGAAAAAGCTGAAGCAACGGCTTTGGAAACATTTGAAGGCGGTGGTGCCAGCGCCGATTTGCCGAGTATTGATATTGAAGCCGAACGACTGACTGAGGGTCTTGGTTTGTTGGAGGCTTTTGTGCTGGCCGGATTGGCCAAGTCAAATGGCGAAGCACGGCGTCTGGTGCAAGGCGGTGGTGCAAAAGTAAATGATGCAGCGCAAAATGATATCGCGGTAACGCTTGGCGAAGGCGATGTGCAAGATGGCAGCATCAAACTTTCATTCGGTAAAAAGCGGCATGTTTTGCTGAAACCGAAAGGCTAAGGCGCGTCGCGGCTAGTCGGCTAAATCAGGCTCATCCAAATCCGGATTTAGTTCTTCGCCGCGCTCGCCCAGCCCGATGCCAAGCTCAAAAATGCGGCGAAACACACCCGGAGTCAAAACCGAGAGCGGATTGACCAGCACATTGGCTTTGCCGTTTTCACCCGATATGCGATAGCCGATGCCGATAATCCCTTCACCGCGGCGACCACCGATAACCGGCCCGACAATCGGGATTTTTGCAAAAAATGAATTCAGCGTATAGGCCGGCACCAGCGTGCCGCCAATATCAACATCGCCGCGCCCGATATCATAATCACCCTGCATGGTGAGGCCGACTGCCGCCCCACTCATCCGCGCATCATCCAGCGTCAAACGACCATCGGCCAACCAAAAATTACCCTGCGCTTTGTCAAATTTAATCCCCTCGCCCGACAGCGTGTCAGCAATGCCCGACAATGAAGCGAGAGACAGCATAGAGGCCAGCACCGGCACATTGCGGGCGCGAAAACCGGTCATGGTAAAGCGCCCATCAATATCTTTTTTGCCAATCGGCGCGCTCAAATTGGAATCGAACAAAGTGCCGCTTATCACCAAATTGCCGCCAAACACTTCGCTGGCCCAATCAAACATACGGAATAGATTGCCGGCGCGTTCGGTCTGAATGAGGAAGCGGCGGCGCACCGGATTATCGCGGTCAATGCTCATCACCATATCCGCGCCATCAACAAATACGCCTTGGAATTTTAGCTCCTCATGCAAGCCTTTGCGACGCAAGAGACGCATTTGTGTGCGGTCCATCTCGACTTTATTTTGCCCGACCACGCGATTGAGCTGCACATCAACCACTGCCTCATCGCCGAGGAAAGGCAACATCTCAAAATCCTCCGGCTCCAGCTCGACCTCGCGATTACCCGACGCAAACAAGCGACTGACGTCAAAACTATCGGCCGTCAGAGTGACCATGCGGGTATCGCCATCAAGCTCCACCTTGGCCAAAACATTGCGGTCGCGCCCCAAATTAATCGGCGTCATTTCCAGACCGCTCAGCAATTCGCCGTCCAATTTCAATGTCGCCTCAGTGATTGTTTTATTGTCGATTGTCAGCTTGGTCGAAATATCACTGACTTCGCCTTCCGCATTATTGTTAATTCGCGCATGAATTTGCGCCGGCAGCCCAGCCGGCTTTTGATAAGCCATTGGGTGCATCGATAATTCCGCTTCCTCCAAATCGGCAAATAAACGAAAATCATCCGGCTTTTGCACCGGGCCATTGATTAATAAATTAATATGCGGCGCGCCGGTAAGGCGGATGCCTGCCCAAGATTGACCTAAATCAGCCACTGCCTGCGGCGAAAAATAACCATGTACCGCCAGCTTCGTATCTTTCGCTTTGGCCGGATTAAACGGCTGCGACCAGGCAAAACCGCCATCAACGCCGTTTATCTCGGCCCGCCCCATCGCGTGCAGACCTTGATTGTCAATATCGATAAAGCCGCGCCCTTTTTGCAGCTGATACGGCCCGAGCTTCCCGACAACCGCCAAGTCTTTCGTCCGTCCGCTCAGTTTATAAATCAGCTTGCGTTGCGCCGGCGGCGCCAGCACAGCGAGGTTTAAATGTGCCTCGACAAAGGCCTCGCCAATAAGGCGGTCAAAATCAAAATCAATGTTTTTCACTGCATTAAGCGGCGGCGCGTTAATCGCCCGAATGACATCACGAATTTGACCGTTTCCGCTAAAGCGAATATCGGCCGGTCGATTTGGGTCGCGATAATCTGCCGTTGTGAATTGCGCCTCAGCGATTTGTACAATGCTGAAATTGCGCTCCAAATCTTTACTCGGCAATTGAATAAAGCCGCCTTTGGCGTCCGCCTCAAAACTGGTGCCGCGCAAACGCAAGCGAATATCGCTATCTTCAACCGGCGGCATGAAACTCAAATATTGAAGCTCGACATCCTCAAACGTCAAATCCAATAAGAGCGCATCTTCGCGCAAAGGCATGCCGGGCTTGCGGCCGACAAGCTCTTCCAAGCTGGCTTCCAGCGACAGTGTACCGGCGGTTAATTTGCCACCGCGCACATTATCACCGGCCCATTGGCGTGTGCGGGGCGCAATACTGACCGGCCATAGCCCATCAACACCGGCGCGGCTCATGCTGCCGAAATTGGTCGTAATATCGAAATGAGGGTTGCGGTCACCAACCGAAATCATACCGGCCGTGCGCGCGCGACCATAATTATGCGTCACATCCAGCCGTTCAATTTCAATGCGGTCGCGCGTTAAATCATAAAAGACAGCAACTTCAGCCCTTGGAACAGTCAGCTTTTCAGCAAACATGGCCGGCACATCAACCTGAATGCCCTCGCCCGATAAATTCAGCCCGATTTCCGAAACCTGCCCGCGTCGGCTTTGTTGATAATCAACCGCACCACTCATCCGTCCGGCAATGCCGCCAACATTAAAGCGAATATCATTCAGGTCGATTTTGCGCGATGAGAAATCGGCTGTCGCACTGACAATCAACTCATCGACCGTTAACTCGGCGGCGCTCAGTTTCACCGAGCCGGGTTCGATAAATATTTCTATCGTGCCGCGCGTCGGCCTGACACCGGCAGCAAAATCAATGCCGAGCAAAGCGGTTACCGGCAATTGAATACCCCGCAAAGGTGATAATAACTCACTGAAGCGGCCAATATCGCGCGGGTCGAGATTGTTCAGTTCAATATCAGCATGGCCGCTACCATCATTCTTAATATCAGCCAGCGCATTGACCGTGCTTTCAATGCCGTCCGCCATATAAGCCAATTCAATGGTCGCACTCAGTCGATTATCTTCGCGCAAAACCAGAAAATGCGACCCATTGGATGCCGCCGTTTCATAATCGCCAACGCGAATATCGCGAATGGCCAGTTCGGAAATATAGGCCAATTGCCTGCTGCCATTAGTGCCACCAGTGCCATCAAGGCTGGGGAGAATAAAATCAGCAGCTTGCGGCAGGCTTTGTCGTCGATCTTGTTTTAAAATCAGTTGTTCAATAACGGCTGATTGCAACGCCAATTGCCCATGCTGCCAAAACGCATCGGCGCTGAAAACCACCGTCACATTATTGGCCCGCAGCCCCGCGCCGCTCGGTTCTTCAATACCGATACGCTGAGCCGAGATTTGGAAGAAACCGGTTTTGCTGTTCCACTCAAGCGATGCGCGCTCAAGATCAACCGCACCACCACCTAGGTTTTGGCGCAAAAACAGGCTGAGCGGCTGGTCAACAAACCCAAGCGGCAGGCCGGAAAAACGGATAAACGCCGTCAACAGCACAACCGACACAATCGGAACAGCCAGTAAAAGCAAAAAAATCCGCTTGGCGGTTTGCATCATAAAAATCCGTTTATCGTCTCGCTTCTTCTGCCGCCATAACTTGACAAAATCAAGGCAGCAGCCACATTTACCCCAACTCTTTATGCCAGAGTCTGACCTTTGGCGCACTTATTCAATTCTCAGCTCAATTTTCGGAGGAGCAAATGGCCCAAGAACTTAAAATCGGCGACAAAGCCCCCAATTTTTCTCTGCCTGCAAATGGTGACCAAACCGTTAGCTTGGCAGATTTTTCAGGCCGCAAGCTGGTGGTTTACTTTTACCCGAAGGACAATACACCGGGCTGCACAACGGAAGCGATAGACTTCACCGCCGCGCTGAAAGATTTCGACAAAGCCAATACCGCCATTGTCGGTGTCTCAGCCGATAGCGTGAAAAAGCACGAAAACTTTATCGCCAAGCATAATCTCGGCATTACTCTGCTGGCTGATGAGGAGCAAAAAATGCTCAATGATTTCGGCGTTTGGGTTGAGAAAAACATGTATGGGCGGAAATTTATGGGCATTGAGCGCGCCACCTATCTGATTGATACAGATGGAAAAATTTCGCATATCTGGCGCAAGGTCAAAGTTAAAGGCCATGTCGAAGCGGTGCTTGAGGCAGCGCGTGGCTGATACGGCGTCTCTGGCTGAAGCATGCCGCGCCGTATTAATGGCGGCCGCACCTGCCGAAAAGGCCGCGCTCGGCCGTAAAGTAGCGGAAGACTGGCGGCATGGTCGATTGCAACGTGACAAGGCCCGTCCGGATGATTGGCCTGACAGACCGGCCAGACCGGCGCGGCCTGAATTGCTGGAGCCGCGCGATATGCCACGGCGCAAAATGAGCGGCGAGACCGGTCGCAAAGCGCAGCTTCATGCGCTGGCGCATATTGAACTCAATGCGATTGATTTGGCGTTTGATTTGGTTGGACGTTTTGTCGATGCGCCTTTGCCCGATGATTTCATCACCGATTGGTTGAAAGTCGGCGCCGATGAAGCACGGCATTATGTGATGCTGGCAGACCGCTTGGCCGATATGGACATGCAATATGGCGATTTACCGGCGCATGACGGGCTTTGGCAAGCCGCCTATGATACGCGCCACGACCTTATCGCGCGATTGGCCATTGTGCCTTTGGTTTTGGAAGCGCGCGGCCTTGATGTCACCCCCATGATGATGAAAAAATTCGAAAATGCCGGTGACAAAAAAAGCGCAACCATGTTGTCAGTGATTTTTGAAGATGAAAAAACCCATGTCGGCGCGGGCAGTAAATGGTTCATGCGCATATGCGATGATAATCAGCTTGATGCGACGGCGTGCTTCAAAGAAAAATTGAAAAACTTCTTTGGCGGCAAGCTGAAGCCGCCATTTAATGAGATGGCGCGCGACGAAGCCGGACTTCCGCGCCAGTTTTATGCGCCCGATACGCAACAAAGCATGAACTAAACACTTGCAATAGCAGTCGTTTTTTGAGAAACACTGTGTGGATAAGTATGAATTGGGCACATGAGCAGAATACTCGATAAACTTCGCGATATTTTCGCTGAGCGGCAAGTTTATGTTCGCAAAAATGGCAGCGTGACTTTTGTCCCGCTTTCAAGTCAATCTTTGGTCGCCTTGAGCGTTGTTTTCGTGCTGGTGGCCGGTTGGGTTGGCTATGCTTCTGTGCATGTTATCTTCAATCAGGGGCTTGGCGCGCAACGCGAGCAAGAAGTGCAGGAAATGCAGCTTGCCTATGAAAACGAGCTGAACCGCTTGCGCCTCGCTTATGATGATTTGAACGCGCAGCTTGTTTTGACGCAAGATTGGTTTTCCGAAACCACTGATAATCTCGAAAAGCGCCATAATGATTTGACCTTGGTATTTGAGCAGCACGCGGCAATTTCCGATGAATTGCGCGAAATGCAAATCTCATTTTCCAGCGTCGCCAAGCGCAATAAACGCGACCGCAATAAAACCGAATTGGTCGCCCGCCCGCGCGACAATCAAAATGGCCGCATGGTCAGCCGTTCGGTCGCATCCGGTGACGCGCCGGCAAAAATAGCTTTGGCACAACGCCAATCCGATGCTTTGCCGGAAGATGTATCCATGCCGCTAGTCGAAAAAGATGTTTTCAAGCGAGTTAACTCACTGGATTTAAACCAGCAAGAATTACTGGATGCGTTGGAAGAAAACATCGACGAGCGGATTGCCGAGTTTGAAAATATTATTGTCGATACGGAAATTCTGCAGCCGGAAGAGTTTATGGCAAGCGTTTTGCCGGAAACCGAAACCGCTATGGGCGGCCCTTATATTCCGCTGGATGAAGAAAAACCGGGCATTAACTCAGATTTGCATCGCCAGCTTTATCGCATTTCGAGCGGTCTGGAACGGCTGGAAAACCTCAGCAAGTCTATCGCCAAAATCCCACTATCCCTGCCCATTCATGATTATCGTGTGACCAGCCGCTTTGGCCCGCGCCTTGACCCGTTTAAAAAGCGCGCCGCTTTTCATGCCGGTGTTGATTTCGGAACAGCAACCGGCACACCGGTCTATGCGACATTGCCGGGCACGGTAACGCGCGCCGGTTATAAAGGCCCTTACGGTCTGGTGGTTGAGATTGACCATGGCAATGGCTTCCGCACACGTTATGGCCATTTGGCTCGTAGCCGCGTGCGCCGAGGTCAGGCGGTTGAGTTTCAACAGCACATTGCCGATGCAGGTAACTCAGGCCGCAGCACCGGCCCGCATTTACATTATGAAGTTTGGTATGAAGGCAAGGTTCGCGACCCGCTGGCTTTTCTGGATGCCGGTAAGCAAATTTTCAACGTAGCCGAAACAATTTCTCAACAGGCGGACCAATAATGGAAGAAGAACAAAAAAAACCGAAATCAAAAGTGAAAGCGGCGCCATCTATTTTGAGCCATGACATGCATATTGTCGGGCAAATTTTTTCAACCGGCGATATTCAAATTGAAGGTCGGCTTGACGGCGACTTGCGCTCCAATGCGGTGACGGTCGGCGAGAAGGCTGAAATTCATGGCGAAGTTGCCGGTGACACAGTGACCGTATTTGGCCGCGTCAAAGGCATTATTCGTGGCCGCCAAGTCTATCTTTGCGCTACCAGCCATGTTGATGGCGACGTGTTTAATGAAGCTTTGGCGATTGAGTCAGGCGCACAATTAAACGGGGCTGTGAAGCGCGAAAAAGACCCGCTTAAAAACGCCTCTGTCAGCTTGATAGCTGAAGAAGATGCCGTGCAAGGCAGCAATATTTAACTGCTAACCACCTTTAATCGAGATCGTTGATTTCAGTCGGCCCTTCGCCATTAACGCGCTGCGCCAAAGCCGCTTCCATAAAATTATCCAACGCCCCGTCAAGCACGGAAGACGGATTGCCGCTTTCAACACCTGTGCGCAAATCTTTGACCATTTGATAGGGTTGCAAAACATAAGAGCGGATTTGATGGCCCCAACCGATTTCGGTTTTTGCCTCAGCATTGGCATTGGCCTCTTCTTCACGCTTTTGCAATTCCAACTCATATAAGCGCGCCCGCAACATCGCCCAAGCGGTGGCGCGATTTTTATGCTGCGAGCGTTGGTTTTGACACTGCACCACAATATTGGTCGCAATATGGGTAATGCGCACCGCACTATCGGTTGTGTTGACGTGCTGGCCACCCGCACCGGAGGCGCGAAATGTATCAATCCGCACATCAGATTCGGCAACATCCACTTCAATCGTGTCATCTACCACCGGATAGCACCCAACACTGGCAAAGCTGGTATGCCGCCGCGCATTACTGTCAAACGGGGAAATACGCACCAAGCGATGGACACCGCTTTCAGTCTTCGCCCAGCCATACGCATTGAGACCTTTAATCTCAATCGTCGCCGATTTAATGCCCGCTTCTTCGCCGAACGTCTGTTCAATAATTGTCGCCTTATAGCCTTTCTTCTCAGCCCAACGCAGATACATGCGCTGCAACATGCTGGCCCAATCCTGGCTTTCCGTGCCGCCGGCACCGGCATGCACTTCTATATAGGCATCATTGCTGTCAGCCTCGCCCGACAATAATGTCTCGACCTCCATCCGCTCGGCCTGCTCAACCAAAGCCTCCAAAGCGGCTTGGCTTTCAGCTACTACATCGCTATCGCCCTCAGCCTCGCCAAGGTCGATGAGTTCAACATTATCGTGCATATCGGCTTCCAACCGACGGCAGGTTTTAATGGCACTTTCGAGCCGCGTGCGCTCTTGCATCATTTTTTGCGCGCGCTGCGGGTCGTTCCATAAATCGGGGTCCTCGGCGCTTTTATTCAGCTCCTCAAGGCGCGCAAGCGCGTTGTCCCAGTCAAAGGTGCCTCCTCAACAGCTCCAGTGACTGTTTGATACGATCTACATAATCTGCAATTTCAGCGCGCAAGACGGTCTCCTAACGGGCCGGAAGTTACATAAACAATCCGGCTTAGTAAAGGCCTCCAGTGCCCGCGCCCATTGTTTCGGTATCAACTGCAGGGCGTTGACGCACCCGCTTATTGCCATTGCTTGCGCCACCGCGCACAACGCGCTGCTGGCTATTGCGTGTCGGCTCCGTACCCGGCTTAAACGCTTCCAAAATAACCGTCTCATCATCAGGCCGTGCCAGCTTGCCGGTCTTGGCATTTATCCGCACCAAATTTACATCGCTTGGCACGCGGAAAGGCGGTGTCGCCATTTCTTGCAACGCCTGCTCCATGAAGTTTTTGAAAACCGGTCCGGCCACACGGCCACCGCTTTCACCATCACCAAGCGGCCGGTTATCGTCATAACCGATATAAACACCGGCCACCAAATCAGCCGAGAAACCGACAAACCACGCATCGCGGCTGTCATTCGTGGTGCCGGTTTTACCGGCCAGCGGTTTGCCAATGGTTGAAATACGCCGTCCGGTGCCACGCTTCACCACGCCCTCCAACATAGAGACCACTTGATAAGCGGTTTGCGGCGATAAAACCTGCTCGCGCTCATCCGGCAATTCAGGCGCATTTTGCTGCTCAAAACTGGCCACATTACAGCCAAAACAATCGCGTTGGTCATGGCGGAACAGCGATTTACCGTAGCGGTCTTGCACGCGGTCAATAAATAGCGGCTCGACCCGTTTGCCGCCATTCACCAACATCGCATAGGCCGTTGTCAGACGCATGAGCGAGGTCTCACCCGCTCCCAGCGACATGGCCAATACACGCGGCATTGATTTATTAATGTTAAACCGCTTGGCGTAATCGGTGATTTTATTCATGCCGATTTCCTGCGCCATACGAATGGTCATCAAATTCCGGCTTTTTTCCATACCCAGCCGCAAAGTCGACAGACCATAAAACCGCCGCCCGTAATTTTCCGGCTTCCAGAGACCTTGGTCTTTGCCCTGCTCCATCACAAATGGTGCATCCAGCACCAGGCTGGCCGGGGTGAAACCGCTATCAAGCGCGGCGGCATAAACAAAAGGCTTAAACGCCGAGCCGGGCTGGCGGCTGGCTTGCGTGGCGCGATTAAACTCACTGGCTGAGAAACTATAGCCGCCGGTCATCGCCAATACGCGGCCCGTATGCGGGTCCATGGCCACCATGGCGCCATTGACTTCCGGCAATTGCTGTAGCGCGTAAACTTCGTCCTCGCCGTCACCGCTTTGGCTGACCCAAACAACATCACCGGCTTTTAATACTTGGTTCATGCGGCGAATTTTGGGGCCTTTGATTTTATAGCCGTTTTCAGGCGACGGTTTGGCGCGCGCCCATTTAACACCGGCCAATTCAATGACACCCAAATCAATGCGGTCTTCAAAGCGACGCGCCCGTGTCATGCGCGGCCGCAAGCCGATATTGGCGCGGTTCAATTCATCATCAACCGACAAGACCACCGCCAAACGCCACGGCGCGAGATCGAGGGGAATGTCGACTTTCGTTAGCTGTGTCCACCATTCTTCCAGCGTTTCCAATTCCGCATAGGGGCCGCGATAACCCTGTCGGCGGTCGTAATCTTCAATCCCTTGCCGCAAACTTTGCCGCGCCAGTTTTTGAAAATCCGTATTCAGTGTGGTGCGAATGGACAAGCCGCCGCCATAAAGTTGCTCTTCGCCGTAAAGCGCATAAACTTCGCGGCGCACTTCTTCGACAAAATACTCGGCATTATACCGCCGCAAGCTGGCCGGACGGTCAGCCACCACAAGGTCTTGCGCCGCCGCATTGCGCGCCTGCATATCGGTGATATAGCCATTATCGCGCATGCGCCCGATCACCCAGTTACGCCGCGCAATGGCGCGCGCCCGTTTACGGAACGGATGATAATTATTCGGCGCCTTCGGCAATGCCGCCAGATAGGCTGCCTCGGCAATGGTCAATTCGGTTAGCGGCTTATCAAAATAATTCAACGCCGCTGCCGCCACGCCATAGCTGCCAAGGCCCAGATAAATCTCATTCAAATAAAGTTCCAGCAATTGCGGCTTGGTAAAAGTGCGCTCCAGCCGTAAAGCCAGCACCGCTTCTTTCAGCTTACGCTCCAGCGTTACGTCACTGCTCAGCAGAAAGTTTTTCGCCACTTGTTGGGTGATGGTTGACGCGCCTTCCAATCGGCGGCCGGTGGCGACATTTACCATATTGGCAAACACCGCACGGATAATGCCGCGAAAATCAATCCCGACATGCTCGTAGAAGTTTTTATCTTCCGCCGCCAGAAACGCATCAATCAAATGTTTCGGCGCGGTGCTAATGGGTACGAAAATTCGCCGCTCTTGCGCATATTCGGCAATCAGAACGCCGTTTCCGGCATGCGCGCGGCTCATCACAGGCGGCGTGTAATTGGCCAAATGCTCGTAATTCGGCAAGCCGCTATTAATGCGCCAGAGCACCAGCACCAGCACAAACAAACCAATCGCGCCAAGCGTGACAGCGACACCAGCAATATTACCTAAGAATTTCATCATCAAAGCTTATCAACGCCAGAATTACGGCTGCACTATGGCAGGTCGCCAGAAAAAATCCACCGAAAGCTTAACGCGCTGAAGCGACGCGCGTCGCTTTAAAGAAACCATCCACCGAACTGACCATGGCCCGTGCCATTTTGCGTCGCCACGCGCCGGATAAAAGCTGCTTTTCGTCGCTGCGATTGGTCAAAAAACCAAGCTCGACCAAAACCGATGGCACATCCGGTGCTTTCAAAACGCGAAAACCGGCAAAGCGATGCGTGCGTTCCAAAAGGCGGGTTTTACCGCGCGCATTAGTGACCACCAAATTGGCGAATTTCACCGACAGGTTTTTGGTCTCGCGTTGCGCCAAATCAATCAGAATATTGGCCACTTCCGGCGGCTGGTCGGCAAAATCAATACCGGCAATAATATCTGATTGGTTTTCCTTCTTCGCCAAAGCCGCCGCTTCACGGTCAGAAGCAGTTTCAGACAAAGTATAAATCGACATGCCGCGCACCGATTTACGCTTAATCGCATCGGCATGAATGGAGATAAACAAATCGGCATTATGCTTGCGGGCAATATTCACCCTTTGGCGCAATGGGATATAAATATCGCGATTGCGGGTCAAATAGACTTTGTATTTTTTGGTCGCGCGAAGCTGCTTGGCCAGCTCGCGGGTGAACTGCAATGTCACATCTTTTTCACGCGCTTTTTTGCCATGCGCGCCGGGGTCAACCCCACCATGTCCGGCATCCAGCACAATGATTGGCTTTGAATTGGCCCGCCGTTTCGGCTTTGGCGTAAATACCGGTTCCGGAGCTCGCTTTTTGGCAATCTTGCGCTGCGCCAAGCGGTCTTTCTTTACTTGTGTGGCAAATTTCTGGCTTGAGGTTTTCACCAAATCCACCACCAGCCGATGCGGCAGGCCGGAGGATGGCGGCAGCATGAAACTTTTCGCCACCCGCACCGGCCCATTGGCATCAATCACCAGGCGGCTTTTATCGGCAGTGAATTGGCCAAAGCGCAATTTCTTCACCAAGCCATCGGCCTCTGGCTGTGCGTTTGGCCATTGCATGCTCGGCAAGTCAATGACCACACGGCGCGGCGCATCCAGCAGAAAAATATTGAAATCTACTTTTGACTGTAAATCGAGCACCAGCCGCGTGCGTTCAGCCGTCACGCCGAGGCGAATATCTTTCACCGTCGCCGCCGTTGCGTCCACAATGCCGACAATCAGCAACACCGCGATTGCCATAAATGGCCGAACAATTCTTTTAAAGGGCGTCATGTGTTTGCTTATTCCTTTGCATCACCGACTCACTTTTGTTGCGCCAGTTTAACAATTTTAGGCGGTTTTGGCGAATAAGCCGGGCCGCACGGGCAAATGACGCGGCTTTCTTGCATTTTCGGCAATGATTTATTCACCTTGCAATCCCCATAATGCCTCTGTAGATTTGGCCTCGTTCTTTCGAACGATGTGATTCACCGATGGCCTTTGGGAGCCGGTGGACGAAATCGTCGGAATCCATGATGGCGAAAGGCCATTACCGTAACCCTTTTTGAGGACATAAAGTGACCGCAGCTTTAGCAAAATCGATTGATAAAAAAGCGATACAGCGCGTCGCCCTGTCCTTTTCACCTTCAGATAATCACCGATGGCTGACGACGGCTGACAAAGCCGGCAGCGCGGTGGGAGCTTTTTATGACCAAGAATATGCTTATCGATGCCATCCACCCGGAAGAAACACGGGTGGTTGTGACCGATCACAATCAAATCCAAGAATTCGACTTCGAGTCGCAAACCAAGGCACCGCTTCGCGGTAACATCTATCTCGCTAAAGTAACGCGGGTTGAGCCGTCATTGCAGGCGGCCTTTGTTGAATATGGCGGCAATCGCCATGGCTTCTTGGCGTTTAACGAAATTCATCCGGATTATTATCAAATTCCGGTCGGCGACCGCGAAGCATTGCTGCGCGAACAGGCCGAGGAAGACCGCTCGCATGCGGCCAGCGATGATGATAGCGACGAAAAACCGGAAGAAGAAGAAGACGAGGATGCCGCAGTTTCCGATATTGGCGGCGATGCGCATGAAGAAGCTACACCGGCGCTGAATGCCCGCGCCCTGCACCGCAAATATAAAATTCAAGAAGTGATTAAGCGGCGGCAAATCATTCTTGTGCAAGTTTTAAAAGAAGAGCGCGGCAATAAGGGCGCAGCCCTGACAACCTATTTGTCTCTGGCCGGTCGCTATTGCGTATTAATGCCCAACACCGCACGCGGTGGCGGCATTTCGCGCAAAATCAATAATGGCGCAGACCGCAAAAAACTGAAAACCATTGTCAGTAAGTTAGATGTCGCCGACGGCATGGGGCTGATTGTCCGCACCGCCGGTGCGCAACGCACATTGACCGAAATTCGCCGCGACTTCCAATATCTCTCGCGGCTATGGGAAGAAGTGCGCGAAACCACTGTCAGCTCATCCGCACCGGCATTGGTTTATGAAGAAGGCAATCTCATTCGCCGCTGTATTCGCGACTTATATTCAAAGGATTTTGACCAAGTCATTGTCGATGGCGCGGAGAGCTATAAAGAGGCCAAGAATTATATGAAGCTGCTAATGCCGAGCCATGCGCGCAAGGTGAAGCAGCATGTCGGCGAAGCGCCGCTGTTCAAAGAAAGCAGCGTTGAAGACAAGCTGGCAGCCATGTTTAACCCGATTGTGGCCCTGCCATCGGGCGGTTATTTGGTTATCAACCCAACCGAAGCGCTGGTTTCGATTGACGTGAACTCCGGCAAATCAACCCGCGAGCAATCGGTTGAGAAAACCGCTTTGGCAACCAATTTGGAAGCAGCGGTAGAAGTAGCGCGGCAAGCTCGCTTGCGCGACCTCGCCGGATTGCTGGTGATTGACTTCATCGATATGGATGAAAACCGCAATAATCGCGCTGTTGAACGCAAGCTGAAAGAAGCTTTGAAGGCTGACCGGGCACGTATCCAAGTTGGTCGCATCAGTAATTTCGGCCTCATGGAAATGTCGCGCCAGCGTATGCGCGCCGGTGTGTTGGAAGGTTCCAGCCAAACCTGCGTGCATTGTAACGGCTCCGGCATGGTCCGTTCGGTTGAAAGCCGCGCCCTGCACGTGCTGCGCCAAATTGATGAAAATGCCGGTAAATTCAGCGAAGGCGAATTGGTGGCACAAGTGCCGCATGACGTCGCGATTTATCTGCTGAACAATAAACGCGGCCAATTACACGAAATCGAAACCCGCACCGGTGTTACTGTTTCGATTGAAATTGACAATGAATTGACCTCAATGGAAATGGCTCTGACCTTGCCTGACCAAACTGAAAGTGCCGGTGTGTCGCGCATGGAAGGTGACCCGACGGCCGCCTTGGATGAAGCCGGTGGCGGCAAGCGCAAACGGCGTCGGCGCGGCGGGCGCAATCGTCGTCGCGGCAATAATGCTGAAGGCGGCGAAGATAATGCGCCCGAAGAAGAGACCGAGATTGAAGCGGCTGAAGACGGAGAAGCCACCGAAGCAGAAGAGACCCGTGAGGCCTCTGACGGCGACGATGAGGACAAGCCAAAACGGCGTCGGCGTCGCGGTCGGCGCGGTGGTCGCAATCGGCGTCGCGGTAAAGAGGCAGCCGATGAAAACGGCGAAGCTGAAACCGCAGAAGGCGAAACCACCGATGCATCTGATGCAGATGAAGCGCCACAAAAAATCGTCATTGAAGTGGCGGCAGAAGCTGACGAAACCGGCGAAGCTGATGCAGCACCGGCTTTTGAAGAAGCTCCACAAGCTGATGTTCAAAATGAAGCTCAAGACGAAGCTCAAGATGAAGCTGAAGATGAGGCCCCTGTCGAAACTGAAGAAGCTGAGGAACTTGCCGAAGTTTCTGATGCAGATGGTGATGACAAGCCGAAGAAATCGGGCTGGTGGCGGCGATAGTGCCGCACTAAGGCCCCATTTCAAAGCAAGGCTGCCTTTATGAGGTTAACTTTTTCCAGACTGCAAACCGTGCTTACGGTTTTGCTTTTGGCAGCGATTATTTTGTGGCCGACACATGGCGCTGCGCAAAGCTTGATACGCGATGCGGAAATTGAAAACCTTATCGGCGATTATAGCCGCCCGCTTTTGAAGGCTGCCGGGCTGCAGCCGGAGCGCATTGGCTTGCATATTGTCAATGACCGCAATCTCAACGCCTTTGTCACCAATGGGCAAAATATCTTTATCCATACCGGTCTTATTCTGGAGGCCGAGGAACCGAATATGGTGATTGGCGTCATTGCGCATGAAATTGGCCATATTACCGGTGGCCATTTGGCGCGTGGTGCGGAGGCCGCTGCCACGGCACAAGGGCCGGCTTTGGTCGCGACCATTTTGGGGCTTGGTTCCATTTTGGCCGGTGCCGGTGATATCGGCATGGCGCTGATTACCGGCAGCCAGCAATTGGCGCTGCGCAGTTTTTTAACCTATAGCCGTGGGCAAGAAGCGGCAGCCGATAACACCGCGTTGCAATTATTGGATGCCACGGAGCAATCAGCCGAGGGCATTATCGGCATGATGGAGTCGCTGGCCAGCCAAGAGATTTTGAGCGAGGTCTATCAAGACCCCTATGCCCGCTCTCACCCAATGTCGCGCGACCGGGTGAATACTTATCGCGCAGGCGCGAAAGCCTCATCACATCGCGATAAGCGCGATCCGAATGAGCGGATTTTTCGTCATCGCATGGTGCAGGCAAAAATTTACGGCTTTCTTGATACGCCGACCACAACGCTGCGTCGTTATCGCAAACAAGACAGCCAACCGGCGCGCTATGCCCGTGCCATTGCCTATTTCAGGCAGGGGCGCCGCAATAATGCGTTGGCTGAGCTGGACACGCTGATTGCCGACATGCCGAATAATCCATGGCTGCATGAACTTAAAGGGCAAATATATTACGAGACCGGACTGGCAGCCTCGGGTATCGCACCTTATGAGAAAGCCATTGAATTGGCACCGAATGAGCCGCTTTTGCTCATCGGTCTGGCCTCTTGCCAGCTTGGCAAGGCGGCGCAAGGCGGGCCACAGGCCGAACAGCTTAATCACCAAGCGGTGAAGAACCTGCGCGCCGCGCTACGCATCGACCCGAATAGTGGTGCGGCTTATTTGCAAATGTCGAAAGGTTTCGGGCAATTGGGTGAAACGGCGCTGGCACAATGGGCGCTGGCAGAATACTATGCTGCTGCAGGGCGGCAAGAAGCGCGGCTGCACGCACAACGTGCCGCCAAAGGTCTGCCCAAAGGCTCCGTCGAATATATTCGCGCGATTGATATTCTCAGCGCTATGAAACGAAAATAGGAAATTTCCCATGCGTAACGTCCTCATTGCCTCTTTTATGATTTTTCTGACAAGCCTATTGCCGGCCTCGGCACAGCAGCTGACAAAGCAGCAGCAAGAAGCGATTGATAAGCAGATTGAAAGCTATTTCATTCGCAATCCTGAAAAGCTGGAACAGGCGCTGGATAATCTGCAGGCCTATATGGAAGCGCGGCAAGTGCGCGAACAGCAACGCGCGCTGACGGCAAATGCCGATAAGCTGTATTTCAACAAAGCCGATTACGCGATGGGGCCAAATAATGCGCCCATCACCATTGTTGAGTTTTTCGATTATAATTGCGGCTATTGCAAACGCAGCTTCGCGCCTTTGATGGAAGTTTTGCGCGAAAATAAAGACGTCCGTTTGGTGTTTAAGGAATATCCGATTTTGGGTGACGGGTCGCGTGATGCCTCTCGCCTCGCTTTGGCGATTGAAGACAAGCTGCAATATTTGACATATCACAGCAAGCTGATGACCCATAAGGGCCGCATTGACCGGCCGATTATCGATAAAACGCTGGCCGATATGAAATTGTCAGTCGAAGCGGTGCGCCGGAATGCCGTTAAAGGCAAGTTTCAAACCCATTTAACTGAAACGCGTGAGCTGGCGCGCACATTAGGCGTCAATGGCACACCGGCATTCATCATTAACGGCAAATTGTTTCCCGGCGCGCTTGATAAAGACGAGTTGAATTCCGCCATTAAGCAAGCGCGGGCTGATTTGAAAGCTAAATAAGTCCGGCCAAAGGCGAGCTGGGATCGGCATAAAGCCGCTTCGGCATCCGTCCGGCCAAATAGGCTTGTCGTCCGGCTATCACCGCATTTTTCATCGCTTCGGCCATTAATATCGGGTCTTTGGCTTCGGCAATGGCAGTATTCATCAACACGCCATCACAACCAAGCTCCATCGCAATCGCCGCATCTGAGGCCGTGCCGACACCGGCATCCACCAAAACCGGCACATTGGCCTGCTCGATAATCAGGCGGATATTGACCGGATTTTGAATACCGAGACCGGAACCGATAGGCGCGGCAAGCGGCATGATTGCGCAGCAGCCGATTTCTTCCAATCGCTTGGCCATAATCGGGTCATCGCTGCAATAGACCATCACCTCAAAGCCCTCTTTAATCAGCAATTCGGCAGAGCGCAGTGTCTCGGTCATGTTCGGATATAGCGTCTTCTCATCGCCCAAAACTTCAAGTTTTACCAGCGTCCAGCCGCCAGCTTCACGGGCCAAGCGCAAAGTGCGCACGGCATCTTCACCGGTAAAACAACCGGCAGTATTCGGCAGATAAGTAAATTTCTCAGGGCTGATATAATCCACCAGCATGGGCGCATCTTTATCGGTCAAATTTACCCGCCGCACGGCAACCGTCACAATTTCCGCACCGGCCGCTTCTGCCGCCGCCGCATTTTCTGCGTAATCTTTATATTTTCCGGTGCCGACAATCAGCCGCGAAGAAAATTCACGTCCGGCAATCACCAATTTTTCGTCTTGTTGCGCCATAACTCAGCCCCCGCCGATAAAATGCACGATTTCGATACGGTCACCATCAGTCACCATATGCGTGTCATAGGCCGATTTCGGCACAATTTCCAGATTATGCTCGACCGCAATCTTTTTTTCCGGCAGGCCGAGCAAATTGAGCAATTGCGATACACTCACATCACTCTCAAAGCGGCGATTTTCGCCATTCACCGTTATTTGCATCACGCTCTCCACTGGTCGCGAGTTTGCGCAAGCCATCGAAAAAGCGCAAGGTGAGAATCCGCTTCGGTATAAATGAGCCTGTTGAAAAACTTGCACTTTTTTGAAATCTCGTTTACCCAAATTGCATATACGGATTGTTTCCCAAGGGGAGAAGAAAGCCGCATGAGCAAACCGCTCCACATCATTAACGGGCCCAATCTTAATTTATTGGGCACAAGAGAGCCTGAGGTTTACGGCACCACCACATTGGCCGACATTGAAGCAATGTGCGCGGCGCGTGCCAAAACCCATGCCCTCAACGTTGTTTGTGCGCAAAGCAATGATGAAGGCGAAATGGTTAATTTCGTTCAAGCAGCGCGCACGCAAGCGGCCGGTCTGATTATCAATGCCGGTGCTTACTCGCATACATCCGTCGCCATTCTTGATGCACTGCAAGCGGTGGAAATTCCGATTATGGAAGTGCATTTATCAAATATATTTGCGCGTGAAGAGTTTCGTCACCATTCTTATGTGTCGGCTGTCGCAAGCGGCGTTATTTGCGGCCTTGGCGCACAAGGATATGAAATGGCAATCGATGCGCTTGCCACCCTTTTGGCTAAAGCCGACTAACGGTATTTGAGGATATTATGGCTACCAAACTTCCAAGCAGTAAAACCATCCGCGAACTGGCCGATTTATTGACCGATACCGGATTGTCAGAAATCGAAGTCGAGACCGGCGATATCCGTATTCGCGTTGCCCGCGAAAGCGGCGTCGTCAGCGCCATGGTACCGGCACCTGCGATTGAGGCCCCTGCCCCTGCCGCCGCAGCTGTGGAAGAAGAAGCCCCTGCGCCGGCACCGGTGGCAGCGCATCCGGGCGCGGTTAAATCGCCAATGGTCGGCACCGCCTATTTGGCAGCCGAGCCGGGGGCCGCTAATTTTGTGAAAGTCGGTGACACGGTCAGCGAAGGACAGACTTTGCTGATTGTTGAAGCGATGAAAACCATGAACCCGATTGCGGCGCCGAAATCCGGCAAAGTAACGCAAATTATTGTCGCCAATGAGCAGCCGGTCGAATTTGACGAAGTGCTGCTGATTATCGAGTAAGCCATGGTCTCGAAAGTTCTTATCGCCAATCGCGGCGAAATTGCCCTGCGGGTTATTCGGGCTTGCCGCGAATTGGGCATTCCATCCGTCGCCGTTCATTCCAGTGCTGATGACCATGCCATGCATGTGCGCCTCGCTGATGAGAGCGTCTGCATCGGGCCGCCTTCGGCAACCAATAGCTATCTCAGCATTCCGGCGATTGTCGCAGCGTGTGAAATTACCGGCGCTGATGCGGTGCATCCGGGCTATGGCTTTTTGTCCGAAAACGCCAAATTCGTCGATATTCTCGATGAGCATCATATAAATTTCATTGGCCCGACCGCAGAACATATCCGCATTATGGGCGATAAAATCGCCGCCAAAGCAAAAGCCATTGAGCTGGGTATTCCTGTTGTGCCGGGCTCTGATGGCGAGGTGAAAACCGTCAATGAGGCGATCAAGCTGGGCCGCGATATGGGCTTCCCCGTATTG
>CBFIHY010000003.1:0-27207 GCA_965662315.1 Alphaproteobacteria bacterium | reverse complement strand
ACCTGATTTGTACCGTTACCCATGGTGACGGCTCAGCCTGCGTCTCTGAATAATCGGATTTAAAAATTGAGAAAGCCCGGCTTCGGCCGGGCTTTTTTTTGGCTTATTTTTCAATCAATGAAATAACTAATTGCGACAGCCATAAAGGCCGACAATCGGGATGATTGTCTCGCGTCCCGACGACTCGCTCAATTCAATGCGGCCACCTGAAATGGCAACGCCTTTCAGTACATTGCGGCCTTCAGCCACGTTAATGCTGACCGTCATTTTGATGTCATCGACCATAAATTCTTGCCGTTCAAACAGGCCATCCATCACCAACTGCTCAGCCGCCAGTCGGGTGACTTTGCTGCCCGGCTTAAACGGCACACTGACTTGCTGCGTCTTGCCGTTTTGAAATAATTGTAAGGGACGACCGGCGCCTTGCCCCCACAGAAACAAACCACATTCGCCGGGCTGCAAGTTTTGTGGGCCAAGCCGCGTTTGGCTGGCCTGCGTCGGGTCGAAAGCATTTGATGTTCCCTTAGCCGCCTCAGGCGCGTCGGCGCGCGGCGCAGCGCAAGCGGTTAGGGCGGCGCCAAGTGCAATCATGCCAATCATCTTATTCATTATAAAATACCTTTTATCTGCGCTTTCCATCGGCCTTGGCGTTTTTTGAAGCCGGCTGATTTCAGCGCCGCTTTCAGCCCTGCGCTTTCATCAAACCCGTCCTCCAGCGACAGGTCAATATCGGCCTTATAGCGATTGCCGTTTAGCGTGCCACGAATAACCGCAACAAGACTATTATCGCGCGGGTTCAGCAGAAAGCTGGCCGTGCCATTATCGCAACCGGCGCTGCCATCCCATTGGTCGGCTTGCGGTAAAAAGCTTTTCAAAAGAGGGTTATTGAGTTGCAAGGCGAGGGTAATATCGCCTGCAACGCATTGCCCGTCTTGCGATAAAACCAAGGCGTCGGTCGCCATATCAATGCGCGGGGTTAATTGCATACGCCGCACGGTCAATGGATATAGCGCGGTTACATTTAGATCAGCCAAATGCAGGCGTTCATCGGCCATTTTGGTTAACCGGCCTTTCAAAGAGGCAATATCGCCACGCAATGAAAACGAGCCGATACCATTGCCGGTCAAGAAACCGCTGGGTGTCAGGCGATAAGCACCACTGTCAAAGCGCATCGCTTGGAAAGACAGATTACTGAACCGCGCATTCCAAACCGTGCCTTGCGCGCCGGCCGCTTCAATGCCGCCATTTTCCAGATAGGGCAACATCGCTGCCGCCGGCAAACGGGCAATGGTCGCCGCGCCAAATACGCCAATAAACACCAAAGCCAATGGCAATTTCATCAACGCGCATCCCCAAAGCCGATTTCGGCATCCAGCGTATTGCCGTTAAGCGATTTATTGATGGCGGCGTTAATCACCGGCACGGCTTGTTGGTTTTCGATGCGCATTATCCAATCAAATAGCTCGCCGGCCGTGACATTGCGAATATACACCGTAAAGCCGTCGGTTTGCGGTTCGACTTGGTCAATGGTGATGCCGGCTTGGCGCGCCGCTTCAACAACGCGGGTACGCGCCGGTTTGCTGCGATCTACGGCATTGGCTTGTATGCCGCCATCAACATTATCCAACATGGCCATAATGCGGCCCAGCCGTGCGCCTTCATTTTCAAGGCTGCGCTGTGCGGCCTTTTGATAAGCCAAAGCAGGCAGTGCCACGATGAGATAAAAAGCAAATCCGGCGCAGGCGAAACCCATGATTGAAAGCGCCGCCTGTTCGCGTTGAGTGAGCCGCGCCCAAAACGCCAATGCTGCGGTTTTTATGTCGGACATCGTGCTCATTAGCGACGTCCTCCAGATAGGCTCAGCGTAAACTGCCCGATGACCAGTTGATTGCTTTGCTCGCTTTTGCCTTCTTCAACACGAAAACCGGCCATCGCCAATTTTTGCCGTGCTTTTTCCAAGGCGCTGAAATTGCGCGCCGACAGGGTGATATCCATGCTTTGATTGCGTCCGCCGATAAATTCCATCGCCTCAAGACGAATATCGGGCAGGCTTTGCAGAGCGGCCAAAAGCTGGCTGCTATGGCCGGAAAAAGAAGAGCCGCCAACACCGCCCAAACGATTGCGCAATTGCGCTTCGACATTCACCACACGGCGCACTTCGGGGAATTTCTTGCGGAACATATCTTCGCCGCTTTGCGCCAATTCGGCAGCTTTCTGATTGACAGAAAAACCGCCATAAAGCGTCGCTGCCAGCCAAATGGCAATCGCCGCACCGGCCAAAATAAGCGGCCGTTTGACAGCCGCCAATATGTCGGCAATCGGCAATTGCGTGCCAAAGCGACCAATCGCAAAACCCGGCGCAGCGGGCAGGGTGGCCGGGTCTGCGGTAATTATTTGCGCCTCGCCAATCGCCGCATCAGCCAAAGCTTTGGGTAAGCGAAAGCCGGTGCCATCAGCGCGGCGGGCCAGAATATCGCCATCGCGCTCGATAATCGCAACCCCTTCATCGGGTTGCGGCACTTGCATATAATCCGGCCAAATTGCGCTCATTTCCAACTGTTCGGCTTGCGCCGCACCGATCAGTTCATCGAGGCGGTCTTTGGCGCAGGCAAACACCAGACTGTAACCATTATCGGCATCACCCTTGGCAAGCGGCATATGGCAAAAGCTGAGATTGTCATTATCGGTCAAATAATCCGACATGATATGCGGCAGGGCGCGCTGTAATTTGGCGTCAGACAGTTTCGGTAAGCGCAGGCGAAAACTGCTCACGGCTCTGCCGTCGAGCAATCCGCAGACCTGACGGCCGCTTTCATCGGTTTTGATGAACTGTGTTGACATAAACTTATAACGCTCCAAACTCGCGGGCTATCATAGTGTAGGTGCCGTTTGGGTAAAAGTGAATGTCGCTTCTCATTTGCGTTCGGCCGGTTGCCGCTTCAACCTTAATCTGCAGTCTGACACGCCGACTGACATCACCAAAACGATTGCGCTGACTGCGCGACGCTTGGGCATTGGCCAAAGCCGGATGGGCCCAGAATTGTGCCGCACTATAGCCGCCTAAGGGCTGTTGTTCGAGCATGGCCCGCAATTGGCTTTGGCTGACTGTTGGCCCCAAAAGCGCATGCACAAGCGGTGCATGCTGTGGCTGCAACATGCGGGTGTTTATCAGCGTTTGTTGCTCTGCCGCATCGGCGCAGAGCAAATCGTCCAATGCCTGCATCAGTTTCGGTGACACATCGCGTATCAATCGCAATTCCTTAACGCTGGCCATGGGCGCATTGGGCAGCTGATAAGGTTGGCTCAAATCGGCGTAATACTCATTTTCCGCCCCCAATGCGAGCGGCGTGTCATCGCTATCTTGCCAATCGGCGGCGGCTGAACTGATGGCTTGCGCCGCTTGCTTGCCAAGTCCGAAATTTTCCAGCAAAGCGGAAAAGTCTCGCACACCGCTATTGCGCACTTGCCAACCGCCCGCATAGCTTCCGCTCACTAATGAGGCGAGGTTAAAGCAATTGGTAATATCACTAATCTCGCCGCTCATCCGCGCCCCGTCATGCGAGAAGACGAAGCGATTTTCACCCGCCTCCGCCAATAGGCGCAAATTGCGTTTCTGTTTGAGGATATCGCGGGTAACGCCAATCGCCACCGCTTCCGCTGCCAATGCGTGTTGGCGCGCTTGCGCTTGTCCGGCTTGCGCCGTTGTCATGGAGATTAAGCGGGTCAGGCTATCGAATGAAAAAATCGCCATTGTGCTCATCACTGAAACAATGCCGAGCACCAAAACCAAGGCGGCGCCTTTTTCATTTTCACGGTTTTTCATCATCCGTCCGCTCATTGGTAAACCCCCGGCGGCAGACGGAACATATGTATGTAATCGCTGCGCTGATTGCCGTCGCGCATTTGCCATGTCAGTTCAACCAAGGGCGGTAATTTTGAGCGTGGCCCGAAAAACCGGCCCGCGCTATGGCCGATAAACCAATCCGGCTGCCATTCTCGGCCATCAAAAAACCGCGCTTTGATTGTGCTGACGCCGCTCAGCAGAACAATATCGCGCTTTTCAGTCTCCAGTGCCGCATTGGGATGTTGCCATGCGCGCCGGATAAGGCGTCCGTCATCGAGGCAATAGCTAAGCGAGACAATATCCGAACGGCTATCGTCAAATTGTGCGGCCAAGCCATTGCGCCGCGCAAAGGTCAAAAAGCAATCCTCATCAGTATTGCCTTCAAACACTGCTTGCGAGGTTGCAGGCCCATGCGGGCGAACAATGCCATGCGCCAAATCTTCGGCCAGCAGGGCGCGCGCGCGCATAATCATTGCCAATTTGTCCAGCCGCCTTTGCTGCCCGTCACCACCGGCCAGAAAGCCGGAAAAAATCATGATGGAGGCGGTGCTGACCATGGCCAACAGCGCCATGGCGACAAGCGCTTCGACCAATGAAAAACCGGCCTGCGCTGCGCTATCAGGCGGCCGGTTCATTTCTGCGCCTCGCTATATCCGGTCAGTGACGCCAAAACAGCGCTTTGGCCGCGCCGTTTTACCTCAACCGTGAGGCGGGTTAAATCAGTGCGCCGGTCGGTGTCGGTTTTGACGCGATAGGTAAAGCGGATACCGCCTTGGGTTTGTTTGCCGCGCCGTTTCTTCGATAAAGTCTGTTGCGCTGTAAGTTCATTAATCACATTTTCAGCCACCATGGCGGCAAGGGCGCGCTCTTCAAGCCGCGCCGCGTTTTGCATCGCATTGCCTTGATTGACCAATAAAGGAATAACCGCCAGCGATAGCAGCGATACCGCAACCATCAACTCAAGCAGCGAGAAGCCGCGCTGGCCTTTCGGATGCGCTTTGGCTTGCCTCATTCGTCCTGAAGCCAATTGCCGATATCGGCGTTTTCGCCTTCGCCGCCAATGCGGCCATCAGCGCCCAGCGACATGACGTCAAAAATGCCGTTCTCACCGGGAATGAGATAAACATAATCATTGCCCCATGGGTCTTTCGGCAGTGCTTTAATAAAGCCTTGCTTGCGAATGGAATTACCGCCCGGCGTCTCGGTCAACACGTCCAGCCCGTCATCCATTGCCGGATAGCGCAACATTTCCATCCGATACATTTCCACCGCTTGCGATAAAATCGCCACATCGGCGCGCGCTTTTTCAACCATGGCGCGGTCTTGGCTGGGCAACACATTCAGTGCCACGACCGATGTCAAAAGACCGATAATGACAATGACAACCATTAATTCAATGAATGAAAAACCGGCTTGCAAAGATCTGCGCATGGGAACTCCTAACTCAATATCAGCGAGTTTAGCTGCATGATGGGCAACATGATAGCCATCACAATGAAGCCGACCACAAGCCCCATAATGACCACGATAATCGGCTCCAGCAAATTCAACAGTGATTGCGTCCAGCCGTCGATTTCCTGCTCCAAATAATCCGCCGTCTTCATCAGCAATAAAGACAAAGAGCCGGATTTTTCGCCCATGCCAATCATATAAACCAGTAAGGGCGAGAAAGCGTCACTGCTACGAAAGGCGGCGGCCAGCGAGCGGCCCTCATAGACATCATTGTAAACCGCATTTACCGCGGCGCGCAGCTTGCGATTGTTTTGGGTTTCGCGCGCTGCATTTAAGGCTTCGAGAACCGGACTGCCGCCTTCCACCAATGTGCCCAATGTGCGCGCCAAACGGGCGCTGGCGACGGTTTGCAGAAACTTGCCCAGCACCGGCATGGCCAAAAGCCGCGTATCGAATATCAGCCGCCGCCCCTCATCGCGCATGCGCTGGCGGGTAAAGCCGAGGCCGAGCAGCAATAGCAGCGCAATAAGCGGCCCATAGCTGACCAAAATATCTGACAGGCCGACAACAATACGGGTCGGCAAAGGCAGGGTGGTCTGAAATGTATCAAACTGGCTGGCAATTTTCGGTACCACAACGGTAATCAGCAAGACCAGCACGCCCAGCGCAACAGTGGCCAAAACCGCCGGATAAACCAGCGCGGCGCGCACGCGGTCGCGCACTTGCTGGGTTTTCTCAGCATAAGTGGCGACGCGGTCAAGAATTTCGGCCAAATCGCCGCTGGCTTCACCGGCGGCAATCATCGCCACATAAAGCCGGTCAAAGGATGCCGGTTCGCGGCGCATGGCATCGGATAATTTGCGCCCCTCGACAACATGACTGCGCACATTGGTCAGAACGTCACGAATAACCGGCTTGGTGTTTTGCATGGCAATTGATTGCAAAGCCTCATCCACCGCAATGCCGGCGCCAATCATTGTGGCGAGTTGTCGGGTGATAAGAGCCAAATCGCGCACGCCGATTGCTTGCTTGCGACGCAGCAAAGAAAGTGGCGAACTGCCGGATGCGGATTTTTCCTGCTTGCTTTGCGTCTCATCCAAATTCAGTGGAAACAGAGATTGTCCCTGTAGATTGCGCCGCGCATCGCCAAGGCTATCGGCGGCAATGACGCCTTTGCGGGTTTTCCCTTTTTCATCGACAGCGACATATTGATAGGCAGGCATGGCGCGTCCTAATCAGCCAGCCGTGCGACACGCAACACTTCTTCGGTTGTCGTTTCACCGGCGGCCACCAAATCTCGACCGCTGCTGGCCAATAGTGGCGCATCGGCAAAAGCCGCCGCTTCGATTTGCGCTTCATTGGCACCATCGGCAATCATTTGACGAATTTTATCGGTAACCTGAAGCAATTCAAAAATACCGACACGGCCCCGATAGCCGATATTTTGGCATTGCGAACACCCGACCGGCTTATACAGCACTGCGTCGCCGGTTGCTTCGCCATCAATCGTTTTACAATCGGGGCACAGACGCCGCACCAGCCTTTGCGCCAAAACCAGACGCAAAGAAGACGAGAGCAAAAGCGGCTCAATGCCCATATCCATTAACCGGGTAATGGCAGCAGCGGCGCTGTTTGTATGCACGGTTGAAAGCACCACATGGCCGGTCAAACTGGCTTGCACGGCAATTTCCGCGGTCTCTTTATCGCGTATCTCGCCGACCATCACCGTATCCGGGTCCTGCCGCAAAATAGACCGCAAACCATCGGCAAAATTCATGCCAATTTTGGCATTTACTTGCGTTTGGCTGATGCCGTGCAGCGCATATTCGACCGGATCTTCAACTGTCATAATATTGCGGGCGCGGTCATTCATCAGCCCCAAAGCGGCGTAAAGCGTCGTCGTTTTGCCGGAGCCGGTCGGGCCGGTCACCAGAATAATGCCATTCGGTTCGCGCAAGGCTTTGTTGAATTGGCTTTGTAAATCTTCATGCATACCCAGCTCGCCAAGGCTGAAAAAGGCGCTTTCCTTATCCAATAAACGCATCACCACACGCTCGCCATAACGAATGGGCAGGGTAGAAACACGGACGTCGAAAAATTTGCCACCCAAGGTCAAAGACAGGCGGCCATCTTGCGGCAATCTTTTTTGCGCAATATCCAAGCGCGACATCACTTTGATGCGCGATACCAGATAGGGCGCCAGCTTGGCCGATAGTGAGGCGATTTCTTTCAGCATGCCGTCAATGCGCAGGCGCACAATCACATTGTTTTCAAACGGCTCCAAATGCACATCAGAGGCGCCGGCGCGCACCGCTTCGCTCAGCAGGCTGTTGAGCAGGCGAATGACCGGCGCGTCGTCTTCACCTGCCAAGAGGTCGGCAGAATGTTCGACGCCTTGCACAATCGCATCAAAATCATCCTCAAATTTATCGCTATCAGCGTTCTCGCTATCTTCTTCCAAAGTCGAGCGGGCATAAATCTCCGACAGCAAATCGTCAAATTGCGGTTGCGTCAGTTCTGCCACTTTTGAAATGCCGGGCTGCGTGCGTGCCACTTCGGCAATCATGGCGCGGTCAGCGGCCTTTGAAACAAACAAGGTCAGCCCATGCTCATCGGCTTTTACCGCCAGACCGAACTCACGCGCAAAGCGATAGGGCAGCGGCCCGCTTTCAGGGCTCTCAGCGTTTTCGCTTAGGGTTTCAGCGGCGCTCATTGCCGTCACCTGCATCACGATTGATCAGCCGGTCGAGGTCGATATCGGGAATGCCTTCGCCATCAAGACCGCGCAATGCACGATATTGCTGGTTGGTCACGCGGTCAGCATCGGCAGCCGTGCGGATAACCGTCGGGCGCAAAAATATCATCAGATTGGTTTTCTGATTGCTGCGTCCGGTCGAACGGAACAAATGACCGAGCACCGGAATACTGCCGAGAAGCGGCACGCGGTCAACCGATACGCTTTCATTTTGGCGCACCAAACCGCCAAGCACGACGACTTCGCTATCACCAACCCGCACGGTGGTTTCCATCTCGCGCTTGGTGGTAATCAGTTCGGAAGAGCCGGTTGCCACCGGACGGGCAACGGCGGAGACTTCTTGGCGGATTTTCAGGCGAATATCGCCATCATCATTTATTTGCGGTTCGACATCCAATTGCACGCCGATATTTTTGCGGTCAATGGTGCGGAACGGATTGGCATTGGCGCTACCCAAAGCTTCGCCCGTGGTAATCGGAATTTCCTCACCAACAATAAAACTCGCCTTCTCATTATCCAGCGTCATGATGGAGGGGGTGGACAGAATATTGCTGTTCACGTCGCGTTGCAGCGCGTTCAAAATAACCCCAAACACGCTACCATCGCTGCGTGTGCCACCGGCGCCAATGACAATGCCTTGACTGCCGAGAAAGCTATCCAGCGCGCGGGTGCGCAGCACACTGCCGAGGCTGCTATCTTCATCGCTGTCATTCTCAGCGATAATCGCACCGGCTGTGGCCAAAATATTCGGCGCGCTGCTGCCATAATTGGTCACGGTAAAAGGAATGGAACTGTCTTCGCCACCGGCCGCTAAATATTGCAAGCCCAAATCGCGCGACGCATTATCCGACACTTCGACAATAATCGCCTCGACCAGAACTTGCGGTTGCGCCGTGTCCAATTCGCGAATGACATCAGCGACCCATTTTTGCGTGTCGCTATCGGCATTGACGATAATCGCATTATTGGCCGGATAGGCCGACATGGTGATATCGCCCGATACTTTACCGTCTTTCGCCACCGCATTGGCCAGCGTTTGCAACATGGGCAGCATATCGGTGGCAGAGCCATATTTCAGCTTATGCACGCGAATGGAACTGCCGGACAGATTTTGTTCATCAACGGCGCGCAAAAGCGGCAGATAATAATCGAGCGCTTCAGCATAGCCGCGCAAGACCAACGTATTGCCGCCGCGCACGGGTATCGCACGCAATGATAAATTGCGTTTGCCTTTTTCCGCTTCGCTCAGCATCAGGGCGTCCAGCACTTCAACCATGGCGCTGGCCGATGTGTTTTGCAGCGTCAGTGTGCGGGTTTGCGAAACATCCTTATCCATCCGCTCAACCAAAGCGGCGATTTTGCTGACATTGTCAGCATGGTCGGTGATGATGATGGTGTTGCTGTTCTTACGGAAGCTGGCAATGCTCTTTTTATTGACCAATGGTTTCACTGCATCAAACACCAGTTGCGCATCGACAAATTTAATATTGAAAACCTGCGTCACCAAACCGTCGCCGGTGAGTGGCGCGGCTTGCGTATTGTCGCGCAGCGCAACATCAATCGGCACGATTTTATATCCACCGGCTTGCAAGGGCACGGTAGAAAAACCATTCAGCTTCAAAACCGATTTCAGAATTTCAATCAGCCCGTCGCGATCAATCCGCGCTTTCGAGAAGATATTCACCTTGCCGCGCACTTTCGGGTCAATGATGAAGGTCAATCCGGTTTCCAACGCGATATCTTTGATGAAAACACGCAATTCGGCATTTTGATAATTCAACCCGCTATCTTGCGCCTGTGCTGAAGGCGTTAGGGCGAAAGCGAAACATAAAACGGCCGTGGCAATAAATCTTAACATCACAAAGCCCCAAGCAGGTTTTGTACGTCAGCGGCATTGATGATTTTGACTATTTTGGCATCGCCGCGTTCAATCTCAAGCGACACGGCATTGCCGGCCAGCAAACGATTAAACGCCGCTTCCAAAGCCGCTTCGTCGCTTATCACCGCTTTGTCTATGCTGATAATTTTGTCGCCATTGGCCAGGCCGAGAAGCGCCAGCACCGTGCCATCAGCGGCGGCACCAATGCGTGCCGCTTGATTGGCCATACGCAGGTCGAAAACTTGCGATAAGCCGCTCAATTCGGAGGCCGATATTTTGCTGACCAGCTTGCGCTGGTTGCGTTGTTTGGCCGGCAGCAAATAAATCGCGCCGGCATCGCCATTGGCATTAATTTCAATCCGGTCGCTATAAATGCCGGTAATGCGCGCGCCGTTTTTCAGCCGCGCGCCCGAACTGACAGATTGTTGCGTGCCGCCATTGACCGAAATAATCGCCGTGCCCATGCCGCTGCCCGAAGGTCTTGTGCCGAATAGTTTAATCTTGGCATTGGCCTCCGCCAGCGGTGCGGCTTTGCCGTCCAATGATTTGAAAAACGCCTGTTGCGCCATGCCGCCGGTCGGCAGGGCATTTTCCGTGTTGATTTTGAGGGCGGTCGCCGCTACCGCGCCGATATTGGCCGGTGTCATCATCATCAGGGCGATATTCGATGCAGAAAGGGCAATAAAAGCCACGCAGGCCGCTTCAATGCAAAATATGCCGATGCGTTGCACGCGTGCGGATGGCGCAGCAAAACGGCCCGATAAACGCGCCAATCGGGCGGCAAAATCACTGATCGTATTGCGGTGGTCTAACGCCGACATAAAACTTCTCTCACTAGCCCTGAAGCGTCGGCATAAACCGGATTAAAGTCAATGCCAGCCTTCTGGAATTATTGGTTTATTTGAAACGAGAACACGGTTCAAGTGCGCATTATACCGACACTTAAAAGCATGATGCAGGGCTGGGCAGTGCTTTTCGGCATTATGTGCCAATCAGGTGACAGAAATCGGGCTGAAAAGCCGATATTTTTACAGATAAGCCAGCGCCATAGCATAAAGCTCCGTGCATCTTGCGCCGGAGCGGCAATAGGCCAGCACCGGTTTTTCTGCCGTTTGAAAAATCTCGGCAAATTGGCGCGCATCATCATCGGTTATCGCGCCGCTGACTACCGGCTGATAAATGAAGGGAATGGCCGCCGCTTCTGCCGTCGCTTTCAAGCTATCATAAGCAACCGCGCCCGGTTCGCTGTCCGGCCGATTGCAAATAATGGTTTTGAAACCCGCCGCAATGGCCGCTTCCATAGCGGCCGCATCGACTTGCGGGCTTACGGCCAATTCTTCGGTCAAAAATCTGTAATCCATGCGTCCCTCACTCATCTGTACTTTTCATATGACGTGTCTGCCATTTGTGCAAGCCTCATGCGCGGCTTGGGCAATTTTGATATTTTTCAGCAATAAACAAAGCAAATACTGAAAAAATCATAGAAAAAATATAGACATGGGTGCTGAAAATTTGCCTAATAATACCGGTTGAGTGGAGCTTTGAGTAATGATGAAATCGTTTCGTTCTTTGAGTATTGGTCTGGCGGCATTTGCCGTGGCGGCAATCAGTCCGGCACAGGCGCAAAATGCATCGGCTATTATGCAAAAAGTCAGTGCCGTCATGGGGCATTTTGAAACCGGCGTGGCGGAAGTCAGTTTGGTTACCGGCGAAGGCAATAAAACGCGGCAGCGTTTGCTGCGTCTGGTCAGCAAGCAGGAAGACGGAATTCGTCAATTAATCGCCACTTTCCGAGCACCGGCAGCGGTAAAAGGCGTCGGCTTCACCACCATTCACAATATTAATGAAGGCACGCGCCGCAGCTGGGTGTATCTGCCATCGGCCGGCGGGGTTCGCGAGTTGAAGGGCAGTCAGCAGCACCAAAGCTTTTTCGGTTCTGATTTTTCCTATAGCGATTTAATGGGCCGCGATGCGGCAGAAGACACGCATGAACTGGTCAGCGAAGACAGTAATTTTTATATTATCGACAGCACGCCGAAGGATAAAAAAGATACCTATGGCAAGCTGAAATATAAAATTGCCAAAGACGATATGACGGTGCGCGAAATTACTTTTTTCAATCGCAATGGCGCGCAGCTTAAGCGTTTGACCAATACCAGTTTTGAAGACGTTGACGGCATACCGGTGGTTTTGAATTCTGAAATGAAAAACCTGAAAAGCGGCTCCGAGACCTTGCTGGAGCGCACCTCTATTCAAGTCGGCGTGATACTTTATGATGATGATTTCGGCCCTGAAGCCTTGCAATAATCATTATTTCTACGCTTAATTATCCCAATGGGGGGTAATGTAATGACGGATCTTGATTTTAGCGGAAAAACAGTTTTGGTGGTTGGCGGTTCCAGCGGCATTGGTAATGGCGTGGCGCATGGCTTTTTAAAACGCGGCGCCGAAGTTCATGTATGGGGCACGCGCCCCTCAGCCGATGATTATGACAAAGCCGATGGCTCAGATTTGGACGGGCTGCATTATAGCTGTGTCGATGTTGCCGACCATGCAGCGATTGAGACGCTGGCTCCGGCCTTTGACAAGCTGGATGTGCTGGTCTTGTCGCAAGGCGTTGTCCGCTATGGGCAAGAAGAGTTTGAGAAGCCCGGCTGGGATTATGTCATGGACGTGAATATTGACAGCGTCATGGCCTGCGCCAGCAAGTTCAAGCCTATGCTGGCTGAAGCCAATGGCTCGATTATCATTGTCAGTTCGATTTCAGGCATGCAGGCCAATATCGGCAATCCGGCCTATGCGGCGTCAAAAGCGGCGGCCATTAGCTTGACCAAAACCTTGGGGCAGGCTTGGGCGCGCGACGGCATTCGCGTTAACGGGTTGGCGCCGGGTTATGTGCCAACCAAATTGACGGCGGTGACCACGGATAATGAAAAACGCTATCAGGGTGCGCTGCGCGCCATTCCATTGCGCCGCGCAGGCTCGCCGGATGAAATGGCCGGTGTGGTGATGTTCCTCGCATCGCCATTGGCGTCTTATGTGCAAGGGCAAACCATTGTCGCTGATGGTGGCTTAACCCTCTAGCCTCGTTTTTCAACCCGATTTTCTAGTTAAGTGCTTCAACCAGCCCGGTGCCATTGGTGATTTCCGCCATTCGGTTTTTATCATCGGCTGATAAGGCCGCATATTGCTCGCCAATCCATTGCAGGCATTTCACCTGATAGGTGAACGGGTTTTGCTGATAGGGGCGGCCATCAACCTCGCCGTCAACCATATCGGCACCGCTAAGCACCGCTTCGGCATTGACTTTCAGATAGGGAATATAAAGCGTTGCCATTTCGCGCAGCAAGTCGAGCAGCGTGTCGGGCAATCCGGCAGAGGCATCAATCCATCCGCTATCATCATCAGCCACCGGCAAGCCCGATAAATCTTCCAGCAATTCGGTCCAAGCATAAATACGCGGGAATTGTGCAGCAATAATATCGCGCGGTGTCGGGTCAAAAATCGCCAGCTGGGTCAATTGTCCATACAGCGCAAAATCGGCAGAGGCAGGCCGCGCGCCAAACAGATAGGGTGCCGTTTGCAAATGCGCATTGAGCAGTTTTAAAAAGCGCAAAAAACTGCCTTTAATGGTCTGTTTGGTAATTTCGTTGGAACCGACATAAGACAAGCGGCTGATTTGCCGCTCGCTGATGAATTTGGAAATCGCTTCAATTTCCTCATCGCTGCCGGTCAAATTACTCCAACGCGGCAAAACCGAACCGGCTTTGGCAATATCGGCCTGATAATGCCAGCGATAGTGAAACATCGCTTTGGTCAGCCATTCATCGCCATAATCTTCAACCAGCCAATTCAAAAAGCCCAGCACCGCATCATTGGGAATGACGCTGCGCCCTTTATGCTCATCTTCCAAGCGGCGCAAAATCGGTGAACTGTCGGTCACCGCCTGTATCTCCCCATTTTCATCCGGCAAATAATATGTCGGCAGCAACGGCACTTTCGGTTTCGGATGGTCTTTATTAAAGGTCTCATCATCCATGCGGACGCTTTGCCAACGCACTTGATAGGGAATGCGACGATAGCGCATCAGCGCCAGCATTTTGCGTGTATAGGGGGAGCCGGGCGCCCCCATAAGTTCAACTGCGGTCATCACATATCTCCTCAATTCATTGTGAATATACTGGCAGTAGATGTGTCATTTGTCTATAGAGCTTAGCACAAAGCGGTTTCAATAGCGCGTAATACTGCTATTTTGCGGCTCAAGATATGAGCGATTTAACAATCATAATTGGCGGCGGCTTGGCCGGTGTTACCAGTTTTTATGAACTCGTGGCGCGCGGCAAACCCTGCCTGCTGCTTGAAGCCGATGATAATGTTGCGCGCGGCACCAGCTTTGCCAATGGCGGCGGCTTGCATCCAAGCTTGCCTGACCCTTGGAACAATCCGGGCGTTGGGCGGCATTTAATGGCCTCGCTGTTTCAGCCCAATGCGGCGATGCGGGTAAAAATTTCTCGTCTTCCGAAGATGATGCGTTGGGGCTTATCGTTTTTATATCATTCGGCACCGGCGCGGCATCAAGCCATCACGCTGGCCAATTTCCAATTGGCTGAATATTCCACGCGTCAGACGGAAGCCTTGCAGCAATATCTCAATCTTGATTATGGCCATGCGGCGCCCGGCACATTGAAACTTTTTGCCTCCCATAAAGAGCGCGAGGAAGCGCTTCGACTGGCCGACTTATTGGCGGCGCAGGGGCTGCATTATGAGGCGTTGGACCGCGACGCATTAATGGCGCGCGAGCCAAGTTTGCACGAAGCGGATGATATATCCGGCGCGCTGTATTTTCCGCATGACGGTATCGGTGATGCACGGCGTTTTTGTGAGCAATTGGCTGAAATCGCGCAAGCCAAGGGCGGCGAGATAAGGCTGAACACAAAAGTCGAAAGCCTGCTGGTGGAAAACGGGGCAGTGGTTGGGGTGCGCTTGGCGGATGAAGAAATACGAGGCGATGTGGTGCTGTGCGCCGGTGTCGCCGCGCCGCATTTGGCATCCTCGGTGGCGGTAAAATTGCCGATACAACCGGCCAAAGGCTATTCGCTGACATTGAATGCGGCGGCGATATCTGCACGCAAACCCAATCATGCGCTGGTTGACCCGACCACCCATATCACCATTGCGCCTTTGGGTGAGAAGTTACGGATTTTGGGAATGGCTGAGTTTGTCGGTTTTGACCGCCATATTGAGCCGAAGCGATTGGCCTTATTGGAAAGCTTCTTCACGCGTCTATTCCCAAGCATGGCGGAAACGATTGATTGGCAAAGCGGCGAGGGCTGGGCGGGTTTGCGCCCGATGAGTGCTGATGGACGACCGTTTATCGGCGCGGCGCGTGTGCCGGGGCTTTGGCTGAATTGCGGACACGGGCATTTGGGTTGGACCAAGGCGGTCGGCTCGGCGCGTATTCTGGCCGATTTAATGACCGGTCGAACCCCGGAAATTAACGCCGCACCGTTTTCTCCAAATGCGGCGCAGCGGCATTTGCGATAGCGCGGATTTTCAGTTAGCCTTCCCGCCATGAGCATTTTACCACCCACGAGCAATGCCGATTATCACGGTCATATTCTAGCCTGTGTGCCGCTGGCATTAACCGCGCTGCAAAGCTTTGTTGGCGGCGCGTTGCATGTGGTGCTGCCGGATAGCGGTTTGATTGCCATTGCCGGTCTGAATTTGGCGCATGAAGGCGGCTTGCAGATGATTGCAATGGCCGCTTGGGTTGGCGCGACGCAAATTGTTTGGGCTTTTGTTTTAGCCTTGGTGGTGCTGCGCTATCGCAACTTCACCTTACCGTTTTTGCTTTTGGTGGTGCTTGAAAAAGCGCTGATTTTAATAGGGCAAGCGATTAAGCCGACCGGCACAGAGCATACGCCGCCCGGCATTTACGGCGCGACGATATTGCTTGTGCTGAGCTTGCTTGCCATTTACGCCGCGCGCTCAAAATCCAGCTTAAAATCTAGCTAATGGATCTGTTTAACCCGCAAGGGCAAAACCTGCTGCCACGCGATGGCGAAGCGGTTTATTTCGGCCCCCTTATGGCGACGCATGAGGCGCAGGCCGCTTTTGATGGGCTGATGTCTGAAATTGATTTTCAGCCCGATAGGGTGAAGCTATATGGGCGCGAAATCATCACCCACCGCAAAGTGGCTTGGCATGGCGATAAGCCGTTTCAATATACCTATTCCCACAACACCAAAACCGCTTTGCCATGGACGCCGATATTGGCCCGTTTGAAAGCGCAAATTGAAGAAGAAAGCGGCGATAGCTTTAATTGCTGCTTGTTAAATCTCTATCATTCGGGCGATGAAGGCATGGCGTGGCATGCCGATGATGAAAAAGAGCTGCAACCGAACGGGGCGATTGCCTCGGTCAGTCTTGGCGAGGCACGTCGCTTTGTTTTTCGCCATAAGCTGGATAAAGAGAAAGCCGAATTGGTTTTGGAAAATGGCAGCTTGCTGGTCATGCGCGGCACCACCCAAAGCCATTGGGAACACAGCCTGCCGGTGATGAAGCGGGTAAAGGGGCCAAGGATAAACCTGACCTTTCGAAATATTATTGAATAATGGCGCTTTCGCTGGACTTTCGGCAGCGATGTTGCCAATATTTGCCCAACATATGGGAGAGAAAATCATGTTGAAATTGCACTTTGCTCCAAATTCTCGCGCCGTGCGTAGCTTGTGGTTGCTGGAAGAATTGGGCCTTGAATATGAATTGAACCGGATGGATTTTCATCCCAAAGACTTGAAGTCAGACGAGCATCGCGCCCGTCATCCGCTGGGTCGCATTCCGGTTTTGGAAGATGGCGACATTACCATTTGGGAATCCGGCGCGATTGCCGAATATATTCTTGAGCGGCATAAAAACGGCGGCTTAAAGCCTGCGGTTGATGATCCGTCTTTCCCAAAATATCTGCAATGGTTTCATTATTGTGAGGGCATGGTGATGCCGCCGATTAACACGATTGTCGTGCAGACAATTTTGCTGCCGCCGGAGCGGCGCGATGAAACCGCTTTAGGCCAAGCGCAGCGTTTGCTGGCAAAAGCCGTGCAGCCGGTTGAAGATGATATGCTCGGCAAAGATTACGTCGCCGGTGATTTCACCGCTGCCGACACAATGCTGGGCCACTCGATTATGATGTCACAGCGCATGGGTATTGTGACCGATGCGCATCCGAATTTGACCGCTTATATTGAGCGTTTGAAAGCGCGTCCGGCGCTTCAAAAAGCGTTTGAGTTCGATACTGTTTAGTAAGGGTAAAAAATAAATGGCTTTTAAAGAACAAAAAATCACCACCGGAAAATATCTTTTTCGATTTTTGAAATTCCTGATGACGCCGGGGTCTATCGGGCGTTTGAAACTGCTTTTGACGACCCGTCCAAGCGATGAAGTTTCAATGATTGATTATCTGGAAAAGCATGCCAATGAGCGGCCTGACGCGATTGCGATAAAGTTTGAAGATAAGACAATCAGCTGGGGTGAGTTGAATGCCAAGGCCAATCAAATGGCCAATTATTTCCGCAGCCGCGGCGTCGCTTATGGCGATAAGATTGCGGTGAATATGGAGAACCGCACGGAACTTCTATTTGCCGTTATGGGGGCGCAAAAGCTGGGTGCGGTTGCGGGCATGGTCAATACCGGCCAGACCAATGAGGCGCTGGCGCATAGCTTGAAGCTTATCGAGCCGAAACTATTGGTTATTGGAGCTGAATGCCTCGGTAATATGGAGACGGTGAGCGATATTATTGAAACCCATCACAGCGATAAATTGCTGTTTATTGCCGATGGCGCGAATGATGCTATGCCGGCCGGCTATAAGGATTTAATGGCTGAAATTAATGGCCAAGACACGGCCAATATCATGCCTGACCAAAAGCTGACGCTGGGCACGCCGATTTATTATATCTTTACCTCGGGCACAACCGGTCTGCCAAAGGCCAGCATTACCACCCATATGAAAGTGCTGCGCGCCGGAACGCAATTCGGTGTCAATGTGATGACATTGGGGCCAAGCGATACTTATTACTGCGCGCTGCCGCTATATCATTCAAATGCGCTGGTTGTCGGTTTCGGTTCTTGCCTGTGCGGCGGTGCGAGTTTTGCACTTCGTCGCAAATTTTCAGCCAGCCAATTTTGGGAAGATTGCATCAAGCATGAGGCCACCGCGGCGATTTATATCGGAGAATTGCTGCGCTATTTGCTGGCCCAGCCTGTGCGCGAAAGCGACACGGCCCATAATGTAACCCGCGTATTGGGTAATGGCCTGCGTCCGGATATTTGGATGGAATTCAAAAACCGTTTCGGCATTTCTCGCGTCCATGAATTTTACGGCGCCTCGGAAGGCAATACCGGTTTTGTGAATATTTTCAATTTTGACAAAACCGTCGGTTGGTCGCCGGGCCAAGGCAGCGATTGGGATGTTGTGGCCTATGATGTTGATGAAGACGCGCCCATTCGCGGTGGCGATGAGCATTTGCAGAAAGTGAAAACCGGCGAGACCGGCTTATTGATTATGCAAATCAGCGAGAAAAATCCGTTTGACGGTTATACGGATGCGCAAGCCAGTGAGAAGAAAATTCTCCGTGACGTATTTAAAAAAGGCGATGCTTGGTTTAATTCGGGCGATTTGGTTGTGTTGCAAAAGCACGGCCATATTCAATTTGGCGACCGTATTGGCGACACTTTCCGTTGGCAGGGTGAAAATGTTGCAACCACGGAAGTGGAAAGTGTGATTATGAAATGGCCGGAAATTGAGGACGCCGTGGTTTATGGCGTCTCCGTGCCGGGCCGTGATGGTCGCTGCGGCATGCTTTACCTGACGCAAAAAGAAGAAGGCACGCTCGACCTTGACGGTCTGGCGGCGCATATGCGCGAAAACCTGCCCGCTTATGCGGTGCCGCGTTTTATTCGTATTGGCCAAAAGGTTGATGTGACCGGCACGTTTAAGTTCCAAAAATCAAAGCTGAAAAATGCCGCTTACAAAGTCGATGAAGTCGATGGCGATGCGCTGCATTTGCTGGCCCGCGATGCCGATAAGGTTGTCGCGTTAACGGCGGCTGAGCAGGCTTCGGTCGATAAGGGCGACGTGCGCCTTTAAACTAAATGACTAGTGCGCTTGGGGCGGCCAAAGCCAGGCTGCCCCACGCACACCGCTGCTATCGCCATGCTGATTTTTCACCAGTCTGGTCTCAATCACATCAGAGAAAATATAGCGCGACCATATTTGCGGCAGGCGCTGATATAGCGCGTCGACATTTGACAGGCCGCCGCCCAACACAATCACTTCCGGGTCGACCAAATTAATCACCGCCCCCAAAGCGCGCGCCATGCGGTCGCATAATCTGTCAAAGCTGGCTTGGGCTTGCGGCGTATCGGCGGCGATAATTTCTTCTGCGCGCAAGGTCTCGCCGGTTATCGCTTCATGGTCACGGGCAAAACCGGAGCCTGAAATCCACACTTCATTGCAGCCATGGCGACCGCAATAGCATGGCGGGCCGGGCACTTCATCAGCGGTCGGTGCCGCTAACGGGTTATGCCCCCATTCGCCGCCAACGCCGTTAATGCCGTTTTGTAATTTGCCGTCAAACACCAAACCGCCACCGCATCCGGTGCCGATTATCACCCCGAACACGGATTGCGCGCCGGCGCCGGCGCCGTCTTTGGCTTCTGACAGGGCGAAGCAATTGGCGTCATTGGCGAAGCGGATGGTGCGGGCCAGTCTGTTTTCCAAATCCTGCTTAATCGCGCGGTCATTCAGGCTTTGGGTGTTTGAGTTGCGCACGCGGCCGGTTTTTGGCGATAACGAGCCGGGCATGCCGATGCCAACGCTTAGATCTGTGCCGCTATGCGTTTCGGCTACTTCAACCAAACCGGCAATGGTGGCAATAATGTCATCGTAATTTTCAGCCGGTGTCGGACGCCGTTCGCGCCAAATAATGGCGCCGTCACCATCCAGCACAATGGCTTCCATTTTGGTGCCACCAAGGTCCAGCCCGAACCTCATCAGACTACCAAAGGCCCGTGGTCAAGTTTCGGCAGCACATATTTGCCGAATAAATCGCATTCATCTTGGTGCGGATAGCCGGATAGAATAAATGCCTCAATGCCCAATTCGCGATAGGCGTTAAGCTTGGCCAAAACCTGGTCAGGGTCGCCGACAATCGCCGCGCCGCAACCGGAGCGGGCGCGCCCGACGCCGGTCCATAAATTATCTTCGACATAATCGCCGCTGCCTGCTGCATTGGCGGCGTCGCGCATTTCAGCCTGTCGGCGCACGCCATAAGAGGCGCTATCCAATGAGCGGTTGCGGATTTCTTCGCCAACACCGGCATCCAGTTTGCTGATAAGCGTATCGGCAGCAGCACGCGCTTCGGCTTCGGTTTCGCGTACAATCACATGCGCCCGATAGCCGAATTTCAATTTGCGATTATAGCCGTCTGCCCGTTGCCGCATATCGCTCAGAATATCGGTGACTTTATCCATTGTGTCGGGCCACATCAGAAACACATCGGCCTCTTGCGCCGCCACATCACGTGCCGCCGGTGATAGGCCGCCAAAATAGAATGGCGGGCATTTGCCGGAAACGGTCTGCATGCGTGGCGGTTCCAAATCCAATTGAATATGTTCGCCTTGCATTTGCACCGCTTCACCATTGAGGAATTTACGCAGCGCCTGCATAATCTCCCGCGTCCTTTGATAGCGCGGCGCGCCATCCATTGTTTGGCCCGGCAGGTCAGAGGAAATAATATTAATCGTCAGCCGACCGCCCAGCATTTGGTCAAGCGTCGCCAATTGCCGTGCCAATTGCGGCACCCACATTTCGCCACAGCGCACGGCGACCAGCAGGCGCATTTTTTCCAGCAAAGGCGCAATGCCGCCGGCAAAGCCGATACTATCCATGCCCAGCGTATAGCCGGACGGCAGCAAAATATTGTCAAAGCCGTTTTTTTCAGCCGTCAGCGCAATGTCGCGGCAATGCGGCCAACTGGCTTTCAGGCTGGGGTCTTCGACGCCCAAAAATTGATAATCATCATCGCATAGGGCGGAGAACCAGCTTATTTCGGCTTTCGGAAAATCAGTCATAATCAGTCATTTTCATCTTTTAGGGTAGGGGCACGCCTTCCGCCGCTTCTATCAGCGCATAGACATCTTGGCGGGTCAAGGTGACGGACAGGGCTTGTGTGGCGGCTTTCATACGGTCGCCATTTTGCGAGCCGATAATGGCGATTGGCGCAGCCGGATGGGCTAATACAAAAGCCAGCGCAATGCCGGCGCGGTCAGTGTTTTCGCGCGCTGCCAGCTCATCGATTTTTGTCATCAGCTGCGGGCGTTGGCCTTCGCCCGATATAAGTCGGCCACCGGCCAAGGGCGACCAAGCGAGAAACGCGGTTTCGTTTATCATGCAGCGGTCTAAAGAACCGTCGCGCAGCATCTCCAGCTTGGCCAGCGAATATTCAGACTGCAGCGATATGAGCGGCGCTTTCAGGAAATGGCGCAACGCATCTTCTTGCGCTTGCGTATAATTTGAAACACCGACCATGCCGATTTTTCCTGCTTGCACCAGCGCATCAAGGGCGGCGGCGGTTTCAGCCGGATGGGTAAACATATCGGGGCGGTGAATTTGATACAGATCAATATGCGCGCTCTGTAGCCGTGTCAGCGAGGCATCGACGGCTGCGTTCAGATAATCAGCCGAGGCGACATAGGGGATGCCCGGAATAATGCTGCCTTTGCTGGCCAGCACCATGCGCTCGCGCAAATGCGGCGCAGTAGCCAATACTTTACCGAGCAATGTCTCGCTTTCGCCAAATGCTTTGCCGCCCCAATCAAGGCCATAAACATCTGCATTGTCGATAAGTGTCAGGCCATTATCCAACGCCGTTTCGATGCGTTTGGTTGCGTCGGCAACATCCTCGCCAACCAAACGCCAGCAGCCGAATGCCAAAGGCCCGACTTGCTTGCCGCCAAGATTGCGGGGTGCACCATTGACCAGATTTTCTTCTGCGCCAAAACTCATAAACCGACCTCCGTCATATCGACACGGCGTTTCTCAGCCGCCGCCATTTGCGCTGCAACGCCCATGGCCACGGCGCGATGGCCGTCCAAAGCGCTGACCGGCACCTCGGCTTCACCGCGCACAGCCGCCAGAAACGCCTTATTTTGATGATAAGTTGCGCCGGAATGATAACCGGCGTTTAAAATTTCTTCCGGCACGTGAATATCTTGTTTTGTCACTTCCCAAGTTTCGCGATTGCCATGGGTGACGATATTTTGCGGCAAAAGACATTCGACTTTCGCCTTATCGCCAATCGCGGCCAGTTCTTCACTATGCCTCGAGCCTTCTGCGAACATGCACAGGTCGAGCATGGCGCGCGCACCATTGGCGAAGTCGAAAACGACATAGGCATTATCCCAAATATCGGGCTTATGGCCGTCATAGCTTTCATCCAAATGATTGACATTTTGCCCGCCCGAGGCAATGACGCCGGTCGGTTCGCTGCCGATGATGAAGCGCATTAAGTCGAAAAAATGACAGCATTTTTCAACCAAAGTGCCGCCGGTATTTCGATTAAAGCGGTTCCAATCGGCGACTTTCGGCAGAAACGGAAAGCGATGCTCGCGTATGGACAGCATTTGAATGTGCCCGATATCGCCGCCATGCACGCGGCCAATCATATTGTCCAGTGCCGGTTTGAAGCGATATTCCATGCCGACTTGGAAAATCAGCCCCTTATGGCCAACCCGCTGCATAACGCTTTGCGTGTCATCCAATGTGGTGCAAAGCGGCTTTTCGCATAAAATCGGTTTACCGGCATCAAGCGCGCTGTTCAAAACATCGATATGATGAAAATTCGGCGTCGCAATAACCAATGCATCCGGCCCGTCATCTCCTAATAGCGTTTCAAAATCATCGCTGGTGATTGGCGAACCGTCGGTCATTTCAGCTGCTTTTTGCAGCATGGTTTCATCCGTATCGGCCAGCGCGGTCACCCGCGCATTATCCAATAGATTGAAATTTTGAATATGCTCTTGGCCCATCATGCCGGCGCCGATAATACCGATTGTGATATCGTTCATTTCGCTCTCATTTATCCATCGAAACCGGATAGTCTTTTTGCCGTGGCGCTTTTTTCTACCTCAGCAGTGGTCTTCCATGTGCCGAGCAATACATCGCCCAGCCCATTGGTGATACCCCAATTATAATTTTCATTGTGAAAATGGTGCCGCATATGCGCCTCGCGCAAAGCGCGGCCCCATGCGCTAAGCGGGCGATAGCTTTGGGTGTGATGTGCCAAATGCACCCACTCATAAATCAGATAATAGGCTATTGAAGCGAGCAGCGGCATGAAGACAGTGACATGTGCTTGCCCGACCAGCCAAACCATTAGCGCATAGCTCAGATATAATTGCACGAACATGGCGATAATCGCGCTTATCGGCGCAAATTGCAGATCGCGCCGCTCCGGATGCAAATGATGGCCGTGATGCAATCTGATTTGATAGTCGCGCCAAAAGCCCGGCTTATCGCTCAGCGCCCTGTGCAGCGTGTATTTGTGCGTCACCCATTCAAAAAACGGCGCGCTGGTAATCACCACAAGCACCCATGGCCAACTATGCCAAAGGGCCAGCTCATTGACCGCATAGAGACAGGCAAAAAGTGCAATAAATAAAAACTGCACTGAGCCATGAGTTAGATAATTGCGAAACACATCACGCATAAACGCTCCTTGCTTTTCAGCTAGGCTTTACAGCTAGCAGATTTATCTCAATTCGGGAATGGCCGGCCCGTGTGCGGCGAGCAATTCATCAACCAGCGACCATATTTGGTCGAGGTTTAATTCTGCCGCCGTGTGCGGGTCGAGCATGGCAGCGTGATAGACATGTTCGCGCTTGCCGGTCATGAGTGCCTCAACCGTCAGTTGTTGGACGCCAATATTGGTTTGCATCAGCGCAGCCAAATGCGGCGGCAAGGCACCGACTTTTTGCGGCCGTAAGCCATCACCATCGACCAAGCACGGCACTTCCACGCAAGCATTTTCAGACAGGTTTTCAATCAACCCGTGATTGGCAACATTGCCGTGAATTTTATCGGATTTGCCAAGCGCGCAAGCGGCGATAATACGCGCTGCATATTCCACCGATTTCTCGCACAGCATGTCGCCATCGCCGGTCAGCGCGGCGGCTTGTGCTTCCCATTCAGCAATTTGCGCTTCGCAGCGACGCGGATATTCATCCAGAGGAATCTCATATTTTTCAATTAGTTGCGGCTGGCTCCCTTTAATGAAATAGGGGGTATATTCAGCAAAATGTTCACTGCTTTCTGTCACGAAATAGCCGAGGCGTTTTAGCATTTCATAGCGCACATGATTGGCGCAATCTTCCCAGCCGCGGCCATAATCGCGGCTTTCGGCCAGTTGTTTAAGGCGCGGATATAAGTCTTCCATGCGGCCATCGGCATGGCGTTTTTCAAACCGCGTGTAAAAGGCGACATGGTTAATACCGGCGCAATCATACTCAATATCGTCAGGTGCTTCGCCAAGGTCGCGGGCCAAATCAATCGCCGTGCCTTGCACCGAGTGACACAGGCCGACATAGTTCAACTGAGGCGCGAGTTTTGACAGCGCCAGACAATTGATTGCCATCGGATTGACATATTGCAGCAACAAGGCGTCGGGGCAGCACTCAGCCATATCATCGACAATCGCTTTTAAAACCGGCACGGTGCGCAGGCCACGCATAATGCCGCCGACCCCCAGCGTGTCGCCAATGGTTTGCCGCAAGCCGTATTTCTTCGGGATATCAAAATCAATCACGGTCGTCGGTTCATAGCCGCCGACTTGTATCATCGTAATAACGAAATCGGCATCTTGCAGCGCCTCGCGGCGCGATAATGTGGCTGAAATAACCGGCGTGGTGCGCGTCGTTTCCGCAATGCGGCTGGCGACTTTTTCCGATGTGGCGAGCCGTTCAGCATCGATATCATGCAGGGCGATATAAGCCGTTTCCAAGCCCGGTTCGAGGACAATATCGGTGACGATATTCTTCATAAAAACCGTGCTTCCGGCCCCGATAATGGCGATTTTTACCAATTTTAGGCTCCTTTAACTTGTCGCTGTTCCAACGCTTGCCTAGACTGTCACAAATGCGTCGCTTTGAAAATGCGGCAGGGAGGCATAATGAAACAGCCATATGAATTTGAGACGGCGGCGATAGAGCTTGTCGCGCGCATGTCGGTCGATGAAAAAGCATCGCTGATGTCCGGCTCCAGTTTTTGGCATTTGCAACCTTTGGCGGCTTATGATTTGCCGCCGGTTATGGTGTCGGACGGGCCGCATGGGCTGAGAAAACAAAGTAATCAGGCTGACCATATGGGCCTCACTGCATCGGTGGCGGCGACTTGTTTTCCAACCGCGGTTACTTTGGCCTCCTCATGGGACCGCGCGCTGATTGCGGATGTCGGTGCCGCCATTGGCCGAGAATGTCAGGCAGAAAACGTCGCCGTACTACTCGCGCCCGGCGTGAACATAAAGCGCAGCCCGCTATGTGGCCGCAATTTCGAATATTATTCCGAAGACCCTTATATGGCCGGCGAAATGGCGGCAGCCTTTATTCACGGCGTGCAATCAACCGGCACGGGTACCAGTCTCAAGCACTTCGCCGTCAATAATCAGGAAGCACAACGTATGGTTGTAGATACGTTGGTTGACCGCCGTACTTTATTTGAAATTTATCTGCCGGCTTTTGAGGCGGCGGTGACGCAAGCGCAGCCATGGACGGTGATGTGCGCCTATAATCGGTTGAACGGCATTTACTGCTCTGAACATGAAGAATTACTGACCGGTATTTTGCGTGACCGATGGGGCTTTCAAGGGCTTGTTGTGACCGATTGGGGCGCAGTTAATGATCGCCCGCTAGGTATTGCCGCCGGGCTGGAATTGGAAATGCCAAGCAGTGGCGGTGTTAATGACCGGCTGGCGGCGGCGCAAGTAAAGGTCGGCGCGTTGGATGAGGCGCATCTCGACCGTGCGGCGGCGCGAGTGACGAAGCTTATTCTGGCTGCAAAAGAGAACGCTCAATCGAGCAAAGCCGATTTTGAAGCGCATCATGCATTGGCGCGCAAAACCGCTGCCGAAGGGGCGGTGCTGCTGAAAAACAAGGCTATTCTGCCGCTTTCAACCGATAAATCCATTGCGCTCATCGGTGCTTTTGCCACCGCGCCGCGCTTCCAAGGGGCCGGTTCATCGCAAGTGAATGCCAGCCGTTTGGATAAGCCGCTGGACGCTTTTATTGAGCGTTTGGGCGAAGACAAAGTGACGTTTGCGCAAGGCTTTGATGCCGAGCTTGCCGACATTGATGCAGATCTGATTGCCGAAGCGGTGGCGACGGCCAAGAAAGCCGATGTGGCCATCATCATGGCCGGACTGCCGCCTTTATTTGAAGCGGAAGGATTTGACCGCAGTCATTTGCGCCAGCCGCAGCAGATTGAAAATTTGATACAGGCGGTTGTGGCGGCAAATGAGAATTGCGTTGTTGTTTTATCAAATGGCGCGCCGATTGAAATGCCATGGCTCGATGCCGTGCCGTCAGTTTTGGAAATTTATTTGGCCGGACAGGCCGGAGCACACGCGCTGGTTGATTTGATTTATGGCGATGTGACACCAAGCGGTAAGCTGTCTGAGACGTTTCCGCTGGCACTGACAGATTGTCCGGCGCAAGAAAACTTTGCCAATCATAAGCGGCAATTGGTTTATCGCGAAGGCCTGAATATCGGCTATCGCTATTTCACCAGCCATGACAAGCCGGTGCTGTTTCCGTTTGGCCATGGGCTGAGCTATACCAGCTTCGCCTATAGCGAGGCCAAATTAGTACGCGATTGGAATGCCGATGAAGAGAGCATGGAAGTAGCGATAACCGTAAGCAATACGGGCGATTGCGCCGGAGCGGAAATCGTTCAGCTTTATGTGCGCGATGTAGAGGCGACCGCTTATCGGCCGGACCGCGAGTTGAAAGCATTTGAAAAAATCACCTTACAACCGGGTGAGAGCCGCGAGCTGACCTTCATTTTGGATAAGCGCGCATTTGCTTATTTTGACGTGACGCAAGATGATTGGGATGTCGAGCCGGGGGCTTTTGAAATTCTGTTTGCCGCATCAAGCACAGATATTCGCCAGACGCTGGAGGTCTCTCTGCCGAGCGGCAGTGGCCGCAATTCACAACCTATGAGCGAAG
>CBFIHY010000002.1:0-29765 GCA_965662315.1 Alphaproteobacteria bacterium | reverse complement strand
CCCATATAGCGTATTGCCCGGCGTGCCCGGCAAATAGGCGGCAACCGATGCGATATTAACAATATAGCCAGTGCCGCGCTTAACCATATCGGCGGCAAAAATATGCGCCAACTCGGTCAGACCGGTCAGCATAACCTGCACCATATCTTGCTGCGTTTTCCATTTCGATTTGGTGAAACTTTCGGCCACGCCATAGCCGGCATTATTGACCAGATAATCAATGGTGATTTTCTTCTTTTTGATTTCCGCCGCCAGCTTGGTCGGGGTTTCCGGCTTCGCCATATCGGCGGTGATGACGGTGACTTTTGTGCCATAGGCTTTTTCAAGCTCTTTGGCCAATTTATTGAGCCGCGGTGCGCGGCGCGCGGTAATTACCAGATCATAATTACGCAGCGCCAGATAGCGCGCATAATCGCGGCCAATGCCCGATGATGCACCGGTAATTAAAGCTGTTCCCTCACGATTGTTTTGCTGGGTCGCCATAAAAAACTCCTCATTTGCACGCAGCCGCAGATAATTGCTATGTTGTTAGCAAGTTGAGAGATTCATGCCAAGCCCATAAGGGCATTGAGGATATTTTGAGCGAACAGCAAAAACCCGCCTCGCAGGCACATGGCCTGCGCTACCCGTTTGATGAAAAGCCGCAAGTTGGACAGCCGATTGAAGTGGCGGATGGGGTGTTCTGGGCGCGCATGACGCTGCCTTATTCGCTGGACCATATTAATGTTTGGTTGCTGCGCGATGGCGATGGCTGGGTGATTGTCGATACTTGTGTCGATATGGAAAGCTCGCGCGCCCATTGGGAAGATTTATTCGCCGGCTTCATGCAAGGCAAGCCGGTGCATAAAGTGATTGTGACGCATATGCATCCCGACCATGTCGGTCTGGCCGGTTGGCTGGTCGGACGCTTTGACGCTGATTTTCATATGTCGCGCACGGATTATTTAATGTGCCGCACCATGGCGGCGGATACCGGCAAAGAAGTGCCCGATGAGGGTATTCGCTTTTACCGCGCCGCCGGTTTTGATGATTATGCATTGGAGCGTTATCGCGCCCGTTTTGGCGGTTTTGGCGAGCATATTCACCCGCTGCCGCAAGCCTATAAGCGGGTCAAACAAGATGATGAAATTATCATTGATGGGCATAAATGGCGCATTGAAATCGGCTCCGGCCACGCGCCTGAACATGCCTGTCTTTATTGTGAAGACAAAAAATTGCTGATTTCCGGCGACCAGGTGATACCGCGCATTTCGTCTAATGTGTCGCTGTTTCCAACCGAACCAATGGGCAATCCGCTACAGGATTGGATTGACAGTTGCCACCGTATTCGCGACGTCATTCCCGAAGATGTGCTGGTTTGTCCGGCCCATAATGAACCTTTTTACGGATTGCACGCGAGGCTGAATGCGCTGATTGACGGGCATGAAAACTCGCTGCGCCGCTTGCGTGATGTATGCGAAGAACCGCGCCGCGCCATTGACGGCAAAGTGTTTTCGGTTTTGTTCAAACGCAAAATCGGCCGCGACGTGTTTTTCATGGCGGCCGGTGAAAGCTTGGCGCATTTAATGTGCCTTGTGCATCGCGGCGATTTGTCGATGAATTATGATGAAGATGGCGTATGTTACTATCAGCAAACTGCCGCATTATCGTGAATGAACGATTTGTATGAAACAACATATGAACGGGACGTGACGCATGGCCGAGAAAATTGAGATTGCCGAAGATATTCAAAAGCTCAGCTTTGAAGAAGCGCTGAGTGAATTGGAAAGCATTGTCGACCGGTTGGAAACCGGCAATGTCGCTTTGGAAGAGTCGATTGAAATTTACAAGCGCGGCAGTCAATTGCGCGCTTATTGCGATGAAAAGCTGAAATCGGCACAAGCGAAGATTGAAAAAATTACCGGCAGCGGTGCAAGTATAGACACTGTGCCGTTGGATGCTGACGGATAGCATGTCTGATTTCGAAACCGATCGCCAGGAGGCTGTCACGCAAGTGTCGGCACTGCTTGACGATGTTTTGAGTTTGCCTGACGGGCCGGAAAAAAAGCTGATTGAAGCCATGCGCTATAGCGCGCTGGAAGGCGGCAAAGGGTTTCGGCCTTATTTATGCTATGCGGCGGCGCGGCTTTTCGATGTCGACAAAGCCGCGGCCATTCACGCGGCAGCGGCCGTGGAAGCGGTGCATTGCTATTCGCTCATCCATGATGATTTACCGGCCATGGATGATGATGATATGCGGCGCGGCAAGCCCAGCTTGCATAAGGCCTATGACGAGGCGACAGCCATATTGGCCGGTGATGCGCTGCTGACTTTGGCGTTTGAATTGGTCGCCGATGAGGCGACGCATGAAGAGGCGGATAAAAGATTGGCATTGGTTTCAGCCTTGGCGCAGGCGGCCGGCATGCATGGCATGGTCGGCGGGCAAATGATTGATTTGCAATCGCCGCGCCTTGATTTGGATGCCGGTGGTCTTACCCGTTTGCAAAAAATGAAGACCGGCGCGCTTATCGGCTTTGCGGTTGAAGCCGGGACGATTTTGGGCGGCGCTGATGCCAATCAACGCCAAGCCTTGACCGGCTATGCGCATGATATCGGTTTGGCGTTTCAAATCGCCGATGATGTGCTGGATGTCGAACAAAGCGATAGCGCGCTGGGTAAGACAGCCGGCAAGGATGCAGCCAATGGGAAAGTGACATTTGCGTCGCTTTTGGGGGTCGAGCGCGCCCGCGACCAAGCCGGTTCGCTGGTTGCGCAAGCGATTGACCATTTATCAATCTTTGGCGCGCAGGCTGACAGCCTGCGACAAGCTGCGGCGTTTGTGATTCAGCGCCGGAACTGATAGAACCGCGACAGATAAGAGGAGCCAGATGGCACAAAGCAAGACCCCTTTGCTGGATCGTATCAACCGGCCCGCCGATATGCGGCAGCTGGCGGATACTGATTTGCGTCAATTGGCCGATGAATTGCGCGTCGAAATGATCGACGCGGTTTCTGAAACCGGCGGGCATTTGGGCGCCGGCCTTGGTGTCGTCGAGCTGAGCGTGGCTTTGCATTATGTGTTTGATACGCCTGCCGATCGACTGATTTGGGATGTCGGGCATCAAGCCTATCCGCATAAAATTCTGACTGAGCGGCGCGACCGTATTCGCAGCTTGCGACAGGGCGGCGGCTTATCGGGCTTTACCAAACGGGCGGAAAGCGAATATGACCCGTTCGGCGCAGGCCATAGCTCCACCTCGATTTCTGCCGGTCTTGGCATGGCGGCGGCCCGCGATTTGGATGGCGGCGATAATAATGTGATTGCGGTTATCGGCGATGGCGCGATGAGTGCCGGCATGGCATTTGAAGCGATGAATAATGCCGGTGCCATGGATAGCCGCATGGTGGTTATTCTCAATGATAATGATATGTCGATTGCCCCGCCGGTTGGCGCAATGAGTGCCTATTTGGCGCGTATTTTATCGGGCCAAACCTATCGTTCTTTCCGCCGCCTGCTGAAGGATTTGAGCAAGCATTTACCGGACAGCTTGCAAGAAAAAGCGCGGCAAATGGAAGAATATACGCGCGGTTTCATGACCGGCGGCACGTTGTTTGAGGAAATGGGCTTTTACTATGTCGGGCCGATTGACGGGCATAATCTCGACCATTTATTGCCGGTTTTGGAAAACGTCAAAAAGATGAAGAACGGGCCGGTGCTCATTCATGTGGTGACCAAAAAAGGCCATGGCTACGCCCCGGCAGAAGCCTCGGATGATAAATATCACGGCGTTGCCAAATTTAATGTGGTGACCGGCGAGCAAGACAAGCCGAAACCGTCTGCGCCAAGCTATACAGGTGTCTTTGCCGAAGCGTTAATCGAAGAAGCAACGCATGATAACAAAGTGGTGGCCATTACCGCCGCCATGCCATCAGGCACCGGATTGGATAAATTTGCCAAAGCGTTTCCCGAACGTTGTTTCGATGTCGGCATTGCCGAGCAGCATGCGGTGACTTTTGCAGCCGGTTTGGCGAGCGAAGGCTATAAGCCGTTTGCCGCTATTTACTCAACCTTTTTGCAACGCGCTTACGACCAAGTGGTGCATGATGTGGCCATTCAAAACCTGCCGGTGCGCTTTGCCATTGACCGCGCCGGTCTTGTCGGTGCCGATGGCCCGACCCATGCCGGTGCTTTTGACAATGCCTATCTCGGCACATTGCCGAATATGGTGATGATGGCGGCGGCTGATGAAGCCGAGTTAAAACATATGGTGGCGACGCAAGTGGCGTTTGACGAGCACCCGACCGCTTTGCGTTATCCGCGCGGCGAAGGTATTGGTCTTGAGCTGCCGATGCGCGGCGAGGTTTTGGAAATCGGCAAGGGGCGTATTTTGCGCGAAGGCGGCCGTATTTGCCTGCTTAGCTATGGCACGCGTCTGGCCGAAGCACAGCTTGCCGCCGATCAATTGGATGCGCAGGGCTTTCGAACATCGGTTGTCGATGCGCGGTTTATGAAACCGTTGGACGAAGAATTGATTTTGCGTTTGGCACGTGAGCATGAAATTTTACTGACGCTGGAAGAAGGCGCGATTGGCGGTTTCGGCAGTCATGTCATGCATATGTTGGCTGAAAATGCTGCTTTGGATGGCGGGTTGAAATGCCGCTCCTTGGTGCTGCCTGACAGCTATATCGACCATGGCAAACCGGCTGAGATGTATGATGTTGCCGGTCTTAATGCGGCGCAAATTATCGAAACTGCCAAAAAGCTGATTGGCAATGAAGCCGATACTGTGGTGTCTGCGCCGCTCAGCACACCCAATGCGGGCGAATAGGGCGCGTTTTTCGAATTAGTAACGAGTAATTATCAAGTATTAAGTTTGTGCGTGGCGACACTTCTCCTTTTTCTTCCGGCAGCAAGACCCGTCTCGACCAATATTTGGTAACAAGCGGTGTTTTCGAGACGCGGGCGCAAGCCGCCGCTGCGATAAAAGCAGGGGGGGTCATGGTCAATGGCACGCCGGCCCGCAAAGCCTCGCAAAGCATATTGGCGACAGACGAGGTCACGGCCAAACCGGCGCATGGCTATGTCTCGCGGGGTGGCTTGAAACTCGAAAAAGGGCTGGTGCATTTTGCTTACTCGGTAGCAGATAAAATTGCTGTCGATATTGGCGCATCAACCGGCGGCTTTAGCGATGTGTTGCTGCAAAACGGCGCGCGCCATGTTTATGCCGTCGATGTCGGACGCGACCAATTGCACGAAAAACTGGCGGGCGATGCGCGGGTCAGCAATATGCAAGGCATGAATGCGCGGCATTTAACAGCTGATGCTTTTGCCATAAAGCCGGAAGTGTTGGTTTGTGATGCGAGTTTTATTTCGCTGAAGCTGGTGCTTGAGGCGGTGCTCGCATTGATGGCAGATGACGCGGTTTTGTTGGCGCTCATCAAGCCACAATTTGAAGTCGGCAAAGCCAATCTCGGTAAAAACGGTGTCGTCAGTGATGAAAATTTACGCGCTGATATATGCACTCAGATAAGCGATTGGTTGTCAGCGCATCCTTCGGGCTGGCGCGTAGACGGTGTTGTTGAAAGCCCGATTACCGGCCCGCAAGGCAATGTCGAATATCTTATCGGTGCAACTCGTAAAGCATGAGGCGGATAAAAAAACCCGCCACAGCTTTTCAGTGCAGCGGGTTTTAAATTTTTACCGGCGATTAGCCCTCGAGGGACGCATCCCATTTGCCTTGCGCGGCAAGGCCGTTCATTTTTGCACGATGCGCAAATGCGGCTTTGGCAGCAGGCACATTACCGGCATCACCCAACCATGTTTTCAATGGTGCGGCTTGCAAGGCGCGGCCATAAGAAAAGCTCATCTTCCAAGGAAAGCCGCCGATTTTATTCATTGCATCCAGATGCGCGGTTGCGTGTTCGTCGGACTGACCGCCTGATAAGAAAACAATGCCCGGCACGGCTTCGGGTACGCATTTTTTGAAGCAATCAATGGTCATTTCAGCCACTTGCTGCACACCGGCTTGGGTCGCGTTTTCGGTGCCGGAAACCACCATATTCGGTTTCAAAATCGTCCCTTCCAAATGCACATCTTGCTCGGCCAGTTGCGCATAAAGCTGTGTTAGCGCAGCGCTGGTCACTTCATAACAGCGCTCAACCGAATGGCCGCCATCCATAATCACTTCCGGCTCAACAATCGGTACAATTTCCGCTTCTTGGCACAAGGCCGCATAGCGGGCCAGCGCATGTGTGTTGGCGGCCAAACAAGCGGCAGAGGGAATGCCATCGGCAATATTAATCACCGCGCGCCATTTAGCGAATTTCGCGCCCAGCCCGTGATATTCGGTCAATCGGTCGCGCAAGCCATCAAGGCCTTCAGTCACCATTTCACCCGGATGACCGGCCAAATCCTTGGCGCCGCCATCGACTTTAATGCCCGGCAAAGAACCGGCATCGGTGATTAATTGCGTCAGCATGGTACCGTCAGCGGCTTTTTGGCGAATTGTTTCATCGAACAAAATCACGCCGGAAATATGCTCGCGCATGGCGTCTTCGGTGCGGAACAGCATTTCGCGATAATCGCGGCGATTGTCTTCCGTCGATTCAACATTGATCGAGTCGAAGCGTTTTTTAATCGTTCCGGTGCTTTCGTCAGCCGCCAAAATGCCTTTGCCGTCAGCCACCATGGCTTGGGCGATGGTTTCAAGAGCTTGCTTGTTCATCTCTCTCTCCTCTTTTAATCCTGCTGCAGGGCGGCGACGCCGGGAAGGGATTTACCTTCCAGCCATTCCAAAAACGCTCCGCCTGCGGTTGATACATATGAAAATTGGCTACCGGCACCGGCATGGTTAAGCGCCGCTACCGTGTCGCCACCGCCGGCGACAGAGGTCAGCTTGCCGTTTTTAGTCAGTTGCGCGGCGTGTTGTGCTGCTTGATTGGTCGCCGCATCAAATGGCTCGATTTCAAATGCGCCAAGCGGGCCGTTCCAAATAAGGGTCGCTGCTTCGTCAAAGGCGGCGCAAATATCAGCCACCGCGTCAGGGCCGGCATCCAAAATCATTTGTTCGTCAGGAATATCGTTTGCCGCGACCATGGTTGCGGTTTGACCGGCGGCAAAAGCCGGTGCAATGGCAGCGTCTCGCGGCAATAAAATACGGCAGCCCTGTTTTTCAGCTTCAGCCATAATCTCTCGCGCCGTGTCCAGCATAGTGTCTTCGCATAAAGAGGCGCCGACGCCATGCCCTTGCGCGGCCAAAAACGTATTGGCCATGCCGCCGCCAATTACCAGCGTGTCAACTTTGGCCGATAAATTGCCCAGCAAATCCAGCTTGGTTGAAATTTTCGCGCCGCCGACAACCGCCACAAGCGGCCGTTTCGGGTCGCCAAGTGCGGCGTTCAATGCTTCCAATTCGGCTTGCATGGCGAGGCCACAATAGGTCGGCAGATGTTTGGTAATGGCATGGGTTGAGGCATGGGCGCGGTGGGCGGCAGAAAACGCGTCATTAATATACGCGCTGGCCGGTGCCGCTAAAGCGGCGGCAAATTCTGCATCATCGGCTTCTTCACCGGCATGAAAGCGGGTGTTTTCCAACACGCAAATACCGCCCTCAGGCAGAGCATTTAAAGCGTCAGATGCGCTATCACCAATGCAGTCATCTGCAAAAGCTACCGGCTTGCTCAAAATATCAGCCAAGGCTTCGGCCACCGGCGCGAGGCTCATATCAGCATTTCTTTGCCCTTTCGGGCGTCCGAAATGCGACAGAATACCGATGCGAAAACCATCAGCAGAGAGTTTTTCAAGGCTTGGTAAAAGCCGTTCCAACCGCGTTGCATCGCGCAGCTTTCCGGCATCATCCAAGGGCACATTCAAATCGGCCCGGATAAGAATAGTATCGCCGGCGGCTTGTGTGGCCGCCAGCTGATTGAGTGTTTTAAAACCGCTCATTCGACTGATAGGGCCTAAAGCAATTTGCCCATGGCGACCGCCGTATCGCTCATGCGATTGGCAAAGCCCCATTCATTATCATACCAGCTGAGCACGCGAACCAGCTTGCCACCGACAATTTGTGTCTGTGTCAGGTCAAAGGTTGAGCTGTGCGGGTTATGATTGAAATCGATGGAAACAAGCGGCTGGTCACAAATGCCGAGCACGCCCTTCAGCGGGCCATTGGCGGCTTTGGTGATGGCGGCATTTACCGCTTCAACCGTGGTTTTCTTCTTCGCTTCAAAAACCAAATCAATCATGGATACATTCGGGGTCGGCACGCGAACCGCTGTGCCGTCCAGCTTACCGGCCAATTCCGGCAGCACCAGACCGACCGCTTTGGCGGCACCGGTCGAGGTCGGTATCATTGACAAAGACGCGGCACGCGAACGACGCGGGTCAGAGTGCAGCGTATCAACTGTTTGCTGGTCGCCGGTAAAGGCGTGAACCGTGGTCATATAACCGCGCGCAATACCGCAGGTTTTATCCAAAACTTGCGCAACAGGGGCCAAGCAATTTGTCGTGCATGAGGCGTTGGATACGATTTTATGGCTCTTCCTTAGTTTCTTATGATTAACACCATAAACAACGGTCAGGTCAGCGCCTGAAGCCGGCGCAGAGACCAGAACTTTTTTGGCACCGGCGGTCAAATGTTTGCCGGCGGTTTCTTGGCTGGTGAAAAGACCGGTACATTCCAGTGCAATATCAACGCCCATTTTTTCCCAAGGCAAATTGGCCGGGTCGCGCTCGGCAATCACTTTGATTGATTTGCCGCCGACATTAATACCGGTTTTCGTTGCTTTGACTTTAACCGGCAATTGGCCGTGCACACTGTCATATTGCAGCATATGCGCATTGGCTTCGACGCTGCCCAAATCATTAATCGCCACGACATTTACGTCCTTGCGGCCACTTTCAATTATGCCGCGCAGCACCAGACGTCCGATGCGACCAAATCCGTTAATTGCAACATTCACTGCCATAATCTTTTCCCTTCAATCAATGGTCTATAAGGCGTCGCGCGCGGCAGCGGTAATCGCTGTGGCGGTGATGCCGAAATGTTCAAATAATTGTCCGGCCGGTGCACTGGCACCAAAACCGTCCATACCGATAAAAATATCTTGCGGGCGCAAATAGCGGTCCCAGCTTTGTCGCACCGCCGCTTCAACACCAATGCGTAATGGCGTGTCGCCGAGAATATCGGCTTGCGTGGCGGGGGATTGCTGTTCAAACAATTCCATGCACGGCACTGAGACAACCCGCGCGCCAATGCCGTCTTTTTCCAACATATCGCGGGCTTCCATGGCGATGGAGACCTCTGAACCCGAGGCCAAAATCGTCACTTGCGGGTCACTGCCACCGGCCGCCAATTCATAGGCACCATGCGCGCAGCCATTGCGCTCTTGATAGCTGCTCAGCGCGGGCAGGCCTTGGCGTGTCAGAGCCAAAATACTTGGCGCATCTTTCAGTTTCAAAGCCAATTGCCAGCACTCAAGCGTCTCGATCGCGTCAGCCGGACGGAACACATAAGTATTCGGCATGGCGCGCAAAGCTGCCAAATGCTCAACCGGCTGGTGGGTCGGGCCATCTTCACCCAGCCCGATAGAGTCATGCGTCAGCACATGAATGGTGCGCTGTTTCATTAGCGCCGACAAACGAATGGCCGGTCGTGAATAATCGGAAAATACCAAGAAAGTGCCGGAATAAGGAATAAACCCGCCATGCAGCGTCATGCCGTTCATCGCCGCGGCCATACCATGTTCGCGAATGCCCCAATGGATAAATTGGCCGGCAAAATTATCGGCTGAAACCGGGTCTTGTTCCGGCGTTTTGGTGTTATTGGAACCGGTCAAATCAGCCGAGCCGCCAATCATTTCCGGCACATGCGGCACGATGGCTTTCAAGACTTCTTCAGAAGATTTGCGCGTCGCCCAACCGGGCTTTTCTTCGGCCAATTGTTTTTTGAAACCGTCAACCGCCGTATCCAGTCCTTGCGGCAATTCACCGGCGACAACGCGCTCAAAACGATTGCGGATTTCGGCTGATTGCGCGGCCATACGCTCTTCCCACGCTTTGCGGGTCGAAGCATGGGCGCGACCGGCCATACGCCATGTGTCGAGCAATTCAGACGGAATTTCAAACGGCTCAGAAGACCAACCAAGGGTCTCGCGGGTCAGGGCAATTTCATCATCGCCCAGCGGCGCGCCGTGCACACCGCTTGTACCTTGCTTATTGGGGCTGCCATAACCGATGGTGGTTTTACACGCTATCAGGCTTGGCTTATCGCTATTGCGCGCCGCCTCAATGGCTTTTTCAATCGCCTCATGGTCGTGACCGTCAATGCGTATCGTGTCCCAACCGGCAGCATCAAAGCGCATCAGCGCGTCGCCGGACTCGGCCAAATCAAGCGGCCCGTCAATCGAAATGCCATTATCATCATACAGCACAATCAGCCGAGATAATTGCAAATGACCGGCAATGGAAATCGCTTCATGGCTGATGCCTTCCATCAAATCGCCATCTGATGCCAATACATAAGTGAAATGGTCAACCAGCTCATCGCCGAAACGGGCATTCATCATCCGTTCAGCCAGCGCCATGCCGACCGCGGTTGAAATGCCTTGGCCTAGCGGGCCGGTGGTTGTTTCAATGCCGGCTGCGTGCCCGAATTCAGGGTGACCGGCTGTGCGGGCGCCCAATTGGCGAAAGTTTTTAATCTCTTCCAGCGTCATATCGGTAAAGCCGATGAGATAATGCAACGCATATTGCAGCATCGAGCCGTGACCGGCTGATAAGACAAAGCGGTCGCGATCCGGCCAATTTGGCGCCAGCGGATCGATTTTCAGAAATTTCGTGTATAAAACCGTGGCAATATCAGCAGCGCCCATGGGCAGGCCCGGATGGCCCGAATTGGCGGCTTGAACCGCATCCATGGAAAGCGCGCGAATGGCATTGGCCATATCGGTGAGTGGCATGGAAGAACCTGCGTCAGAAGACCGGTTTTCTGCGACGTCAGACATATAAAAACCCTCTAACCCGCTCGACCGGAATAGGCCGAACTGGGCCGTCATAATTTGCGGCGCACAATGCCCCTACGACCCTGTAGAGTCAATGCCAGATTCGTTTTCCCGAGTCCCGAAAGAAACACTGTCTATTGACGTGAAAACGGGGGCAACTTTATGTTGGGGGGAGAGGTATCATATGCAAAAAATTACCCCCGCTTTGGAACGCTTAATGCAAGCCGTCGATCGGTTGGCTGCCGACCATTCGCGTCTGGCTGATGCCGGTCGCGATGTGATTGGCAAATTGGCTGAACTGGAAGCCTTGAATGTTGAATGTGCGCATTTGCGCAGCGAGGTCTCAACATTGAAGAAAAAGAACCAACAATTGGAAAGCAGTCACCAACGCGCCGCACAGCAAGTGGAAAAAGCGATGCGGCAAATTGATGATGTATTGGGAGACGGATAATGGCCGAAATGACCGTATCAATTAATTCACGGCCTTTCCAAATCGTCTGCCGCGATGGCGAGGAAGCACAAGTCATGCAATTGGCTGATGATTTGGCGGCGCGCGTGGCGGATATCAAAAAGGGCAATGAGAAAGCCGGTGACAGCCATTTGCTGGTGCTGGCCGGACTTGTTCTGTCCAGCGAGTTGCGCGATTTGAAGCGGCAGGTGGATGAGATGAAGCTGGAAATGGTGCGTGCCGGAACATCGCGCGAAGACTTGGCCGGACGGGTCGGTGAAATGGAAACCACGCTGGAAAAAGCTTTAAACGGCGCCGCCGAACGGATTGAAAACCTATTGGCGGCGGCGGATGCGGACACACAATCCGAACCGGCAGGGTGACGCGGGCCGGTGAGCGGTCTATATAAGTCTTAGGAACTGCCCGACGCGACGACTGCTTATTACGCTCGGGGCCTTACGATCCTTTAGGGAACTGTCACTGAGGCGGGCCGAGGCCTGCTCCACACGGTGCCCACCTACTTATGTAGGTCTCCGAGGATTCCGCAGAAACCGGTTGTGGCGGTTCCAACCGATTAAGGACGCGCTTCATGGGTTCGGAAGAGAAAGACATATTGCGCCGCAGCATGACGGCCGCCCGCAAAGCGCATTTTACCGCGCATGGCGAAGCTGACGCGGATGCGCTGGCGGCCGGTTATGTAAATTTCAACGGCAAGATTATCGCCGCCTATTTGCCCATGGGGGGCGAGCTTGACCCGCTGCCGCTTTTGACAATGTTGCGAAAAAACGGCCATGAAATTTGCTTGCCGGTTTGTGTTGATGATGACGCGCCGCTTATTTTCAGACGTTATAAAAAAAATGTCGGCCTGCTGCCCGATGCTATGGGTATTGCGGCCCCGCGCGCCACAGCGCAAACCGTGACACCGGATATTGTGCTATTGCCTTTGCTGGCATTTGACGGCGACGGCAATCGTTTGGGACGCGGTGGCGGTTTTTACGACCGAACTTTGGCAAAATTGCGCGATGGCGGCGATACGCAATTTATCGGATTGGCGTTTGATATGCAGAAGGTTGACAAATGTCCGGTTGCGCCGCATGACGAAGCCTTGCACGGCGTTTTGACGCCGACGCAGTTTATTGAGTTTCAAAGGTAGAACGGGACCGGCAATGCGATTGCTTTTTCTAGGAGATGTGGTGGGCCGTGCGGCGCGAGAAGCGGTGATGCGGCAAGTGCCTGTCTGGCGCAGCCAATATGAAATTGATTTCGTGGTGGTTAATGGCGAAAACGCAGCCGGCGGCTTTGGCATCACACCGGATATTGCCGATGGGTTTTTTGATTCCGGTGTCGATGTGGTATCGACCGGCAATCATGTTTGGGACCAGCAAAACATCCAAGGCTATATTGCCGAAGAAAGCCGTTTGCTGCGGCCTGTCAATTTTCCGCCCGGCACGCCCGGACGCGGGGCCAATTTATATGATGTCGGCGATAAGCGCGTGCTGGTGGTCAATGCAATGGGCCAGCTTTTTATGGAAAGTCTGGATGATCCGTTTGCCGCGGTTGAGGAACAGCTTGCCGCCTGCCCATTGGGTGAGGCTGCGGATGCGATTATTGTCGATATGCATTGCGAAGCGACCAGCGAGAAAATGGCGATGGGGCATTTTTGCGATGGCCGCGCCAGTTTGGTGGTCGGCACGCATACGCATATTCCCACCGCTGATGCGCAAATTTTGCCCGGCGGCACCGCCTATCAAACTGATGCCGGTATGTGCGGAGATTATGACAGCGTCATCGGCATGGAAAAAGAAGAGCCGGTCAATCGCTTTGTTACCAAATTGCGCGGCGGCCGTTTCGGCGCGGCGCAGGGCACGCCAACCGTATGCGGGGTGATGGTGGAAACCGATAATGCGACCGGCAAGGCGATTGCCATTCATCCGATGCGGGCCGGTGGTAGGCTTTCCACCGCCGCCCCAAATCTGTAATCTATAAGTGAACAAAATTTTTCGGGAGCAAGCCGATGGCAGGCCATTCCAAGTTTAAAAACATTCAGCACCGCAAAGGCGCGCAGGATAAAAAACGCGCCAAGATTTTTGCTCGGCTGACCAAAGAAATTATGGTGGCGGCAAAAATGGGCATGCCGGATCCGGACGCCAATCCGCGATTACGCACGGCAGTATTGGCGGCGCGCGCGCAAAATATGCCGAAAGATAATATTGAGCGGGCGATTAAAAAGAGTTCTGACGATGGGGACGCCAATTATGAAGAAGTGCGTTATGAGGGCTTCGGCCCGGCCGGTATCGGCATTATTGTTGAGACGCTGACTGATAATCGCAATCGCACGGCAGCCGAAGTGCGCTCTACTTTTTCAAAAAATGGCGGCAATTTGGGCGAGACCGGTTCTGTCTCTTTTATGTTTGATCGGGTTGGCGCGATTGAGTTTGAGGCCGATGTGGCCGACGCCGAGGCGGCCTTTGAAGCGGCCATTGAAGCCGGCGCCGATGATGTTGACAGTTCCGATAGCGGCCATGAAATCATCTGTGCATCTGATGAATTGCACAATGTGGTGACCGCCTTGCAAAGCTCTTTGGGGGAGCCGCGTTCGGCCAGTATTATTTGGCGGGCGCAAAATGATATTGCCGTAGACGGCGAAGCAGCCGAAAAAGTATTAAAGCTGGTCGAAGCGCTGGACGATGTTGACGATGTTCAAAACGTCTATGCCAATTTCGATATTTCGGAAGAGGTGCTGGAACAGCTGTCAGCCTAGAGGCAGAAATAAGGACAGGTTTTTGAGCGATATCACACAACGCCTTATCGGTTTGGATCCGGGGCTTCGGTTCACCGGCTGGGGCGTGGTTGATATGCGTGGCACCAAACTCACACATATTGCCAATGGCGCGGTGCGCTCTGATGCGAAAAAACCTTTGGCCGAAAGATTGGTCGAATTGGAAACCGGTCTGGAAGAAGTGTTCAACACTTACGCGCCCGATTGCGCGGCGGTTGAGCAAACTTTCGTCAATCGTGATGGCGCGGCGACATTAAAATTGGGGCAAGCGCGGGCGGTTTGTTTGCTGGTGCCGGCGCGGCGCAAAATTTCGGTTAATGAATATGCGCCGAACTTTATCAAGCGCAGCGTCACCGGTTCCGGCCATGCCGATAAAAACCAAATAAAGAGCATGGTGCAAATGTTATTGCCGCAAGCCGAGATTGCCAATGAGCACGCTGCCGATGCGCTGGCCATTGCCATTACCTTGTCGCATGCCGGTGATTTTGGCGGCAAAATGCAAGCGGCGATTGCCCGCGCCGAAGCCAAAGGGGCGGTGATATGATCGGTCGCTTGCGCGGACGCGTCGATGGGCGCGGTGAAAACTGGGTGCTGATTGATGTCGGCGGGGTCGGTTATATGGTCGAAGGCTCGCCGCGCATGATGGAGGATTTACCGGCGGATGGCGAAGCGGTCAGTCTGGCGATTGAGACTTATGTACGCGAAGACCAATTGCGGCTTTTCGGCTTTTTAAACGAAGATGATAGAAGCTGGTTTCGTTTACTGATGGGCGTGCAGGGGGTTGGCGCAAAAGTCGCCTTGGCCATTCAGGGTGTCTTATCGGCGGCTGATTTGGCGGCGGCGGTGGCGGCAGAAGATAAAGCCATGGTGTCGCGTGCGCCGGGTGTCGGCCCCAAAGTAGCCCAACGCATTGTGCAAGAATTGAAAGATAAAGTGCCGGAAGCGCAGTTCAGTGTTTCTGCTTCGACCGGTGAGGCCGGCGGGCAGGCGATGAGCGAGGCGATGTCGGCGCTGACCAATCTCGGTTATCCGCGCGCGCAAGCCAATCAGGCTTTGCTGGCGGCGCGGGGCAAGGTTGAAGATGGTGATAGCGTCGAGGCGCTTATCAAGCAGGCCTTGAAGGAGCTTGTTTGATGTCTGACCGATTGATTGACCAAGAAGCGCAAGCCGAAGATGTTGATGCCGCCATGCGGCCGAAAACGCTGGAAGATTTTGTCGGCCAGAAAAAAGGTCGCGAAAACCTGTCCGTGTTCATTACCGCCGCCAAGCAGCGCGGCGATGCGCTGGACCATGTTTTATTGGCCGGGCCGCCCGGGCTCGGCAAAACCACATTGGCGCAAATTGTGGCGCGAGAATTGGGCACCGGCTTTCGCTCCACCTCAGGGCCGGTGATTTCCAAGGCCGGTGACTTGGCCGCGCTTTTGACCAATCTTGAACCGCATGATGTGTTGTTCATTGATGAAATTCACCGCCTCAGCCCGGCCGTCGAAGAAGTCTTATATCCGGCGATGGAAGATTTTGAGTTGGATTTAATCATTGGGGAAGGGCCGGCGGCGCGCTCGGTGAAAATTGATTTACCGCCGTTTACGCTGGTCGGCGCAACCACCCGTTCCGGCCTGTTGACGACGCCTTTGCGTGACCGTTTCGGTATTCCGATTTATCTCGGTTTTTATACGCATGATGAGTTGGAATATATTATTCGCCGCAATGCCGGTCTGATGGGGCTGGCGATTAGCGATGATGGAGCGGCGGAAGTGGCCTCACGCGCGCGCGGCACGCCTCGTGTCGCCGGTCGGCTTTTGCGCCGCGTGCGCGACTTTGCCAATGTCGAAGGGGTGGATGAAATTGACGCCACGCTGGCCGATGCCGCTTTGGGCCGTTTGGAAGTCGATAAAAAAGGGTTGGACGGTCTCGACCGCCGCTATTTGAAAGTTGTGGCTGAAAAATTTCTTGGCGGGCCGGTCGGTATTGAAACAATGGCCGCTGCTTTGGGCGAACCGCGCGATGCGCTGGAAGATATTGTTGAGCCGTTTCTTATTCAGCTCGGTTTTGTCAATCGGACGCCGCGCGGGCGGGTGTTAATGCCGGCGGCGTTTGAGCATTTGGGTTTGGATATACCAAAAAGTGCGACGCAGGCGGCAGCCGATTTATTCAGCGATTAAAAGTTATTTCTTGCACAGCGAATTATAAATCACCGACCATTCTTCAATATTGGTGCGGTTAAATTCGACCTGCTTGGCGGCATATTTAATGCGGTCTTCCGGCAAATCGGGAAGGGGCAGAGGCACGGCATTATCAACGGTTTTATAAAGATTGGAGGTAAATGCTTTCCATAATTTACTGCCGGTATTGCCGAGGCTGTTTTTGCGCATGAACCGCTTATTGGCTTTGAACAATTCCCAAGACTGCGAAATCTCTTGCTTGGCTTGCCAGCAAATTTGTGCGGTCGGCATTGTTTTATAGCGCCGCCGTGCTTTCTTGACGGCTTTTTCATATTCGTCTTCGCCAATCAGGCCGCCGGTAACAACCGCGGCTTGCTTGCTGACTTTCTTCTGTGTCGATTTGGTGGTTTTGACGACTTTTTCTTTGCCGCTGGAAAAGCCTGCAGATACTTTGCTTTGCGCTGTTTTGACGGACTCACACCCTGCCAAGCCGCCAAGTGCAATGGCAATCAATAGAACTTTTACCTGTTTCATAACGCAACCTCAGAAATACGTTATTGAACGGTATCATAAAGTTTCAAAAAGAAAACAGATGAAATCATTTATGGCGCATTTATAGTCCGGATTGTGCTTTATCAGCTTTCTTGGGAGGCGCGGAGGTCGAGATGGAAAAATCACTTTATGGTGCATTTGAAAAAATAGACGGGACGACGCGGCATCTCATGTCTGTGCCGGTTCATTATGAAGACACTGACTTTTCCGGCTTTGTTTATCATGCCAATTATGTGAAGTTTGCCGAGCGTGGCCGCTCAAACTTTCTTAATATGTGCGGCATCACCCATACGGATTTGCTGGCATTGGAACCGCCTTTGGCATTTGTCGTCGGGCATATGCAGATGGATTTTCTGATGCCTGCCGGTATTGATGATGAATTGCTGGTGGAAACCGCGTTCACCGAATTGCGCGGCGCGCGCTTGGTCGCTGAGCAACGCATTTCAAAAAACCAAACAGCGGTGTGGCAGGCCCATGTGCTGGCCGCTTGTGTCGATTTGCAGGGCCGCCCGAAACGCTTGCCGGCCGGTACGGTTGAAGCCTTAACGCCGCATATTGGCGCATCATTTTTATAATTTATGCGAATGCGCGACATGGGCGCTGCGAATCTGGCACATTAAGCTTCCTAAGTCGTAATAGGGTTCGTAAGAAGCGCGTGCCAAAGTTTTGTCACAATTAATTCCTAGAAAACCGTAGGTTTAAGAGGCTCATCCATGGAAGCTGTTGCAATTGAACAAGCGGCGCAATTGACCGCCACAGACTTTTCGCTTTGGTCGCTGTTTTTACGCGCCGATATTGTCGTCAAATTGGTGATGTTGGGACTGGTCGTCGCATCGGTCTTAAGCTGGTCGGTGATTATCGAAAAAATCATCAGCTTTCGCCGCGCCCATCGTCACGCCGATGATTTTGATGCGCTGTTTTGGTCGGGCGAAACTTTGCAGAATATTTATCGGCAAGTATCTTCCGGCGAGGGGGGCCCGTCGGTGCGGGTATTTAATACCGCCATGCGCGAATGGGTGCGCAATGATGGCGGTCGCGCCAAAGACAATGCGTCGGTTGTTGCCTCTATCGAACGCTCGGTGACCAATGCGGTAGGGCGAGAAATGGAAGCGATGGAAAGCCGCTTATTGTTTCTGGCCACTGTCGGTTCCGTTTCGCCTTTTGTTGGCCTGTTCGGCACGGTGTGGGGCATTATGAACAGCTTTCAGGCGATTGCCATGAGCCGCGATACCAATTTGGCGGTTGTTGCGCCGGGCATTGCCGAGGCTTTATTCGCCACCGGATTGGGCCTGTTGGCAGCGATACCGGCGGTGATTGCCTATAACGCATTTTCTGCCAGCATAGCTCGCTTGGCGGCGCGGCTGGACCATTTTGCCGATGATTTCATCAACCTCATTGCGCGCCAAGGCAAGGGCTAGGAAAGGCTGTATTCGTGGCATTTTCTCCTCCCCCCGCCAAATCATCGCGCAAGCGGCGTCACTATCAGCCAATGTCTGAGATTAATGTCACGCCGATGGTTGATGTGATGTTGGTGCTGCTGATTGTGTTCATGGTCGCGGCCCCTTTATTGACGGTCGGCGTGCCGGTCAATTTGCCGAAAACCGGCGCACAGGCCTTGCGCGGCGACGATGAGCCATTGGCCATCAGCATTACCGCTGAAGGTAAAATCTTTATGGAAGAAACCGAGATTGCGCCTGATTTATTGATGCCGCGGCTGAAGGCGATTGCCAAGCAAGGCTATGAACAACGGGTTTATGTGCGCGGTGACAAAACCGTTGCTTATGGACAAGTGGCAAGCATTGTCGCGCGCATCAGTGCTGCCGGATTTTCCCGTGTCGCGCTGGTTACTGAAAAGGCGGAAGTCAACGAGTAATGTTTGCTTCGCGCGAATTACTGGCTTCTTTGGTGCTGCATGGCATGGTTGTTTTGGCCATCGGTCTATGGACGCCCAGCCTGCAAGACAGCACTTTATCTGACCAAAGCCTGCCGATTGAGATCATCACTATTGATGAGTTCACAAAGCTTTTGGAAGACACGGCCCAGCCTGAAGAAGAGCCGCGTGAGGAGCCGGTAGCGTTTGAACAAGCCGCCGCGCCCGAGGCTTTACAGCCCGATGCGATGCCGGTTTTGGAACAACAGAAACCGCAAGCTGAAACCGAAACGATAAAAACGGAAAACCCGGTGCCGGACGAACCGCAATTTAAAGTTGCCAAACCGGTGCCTTTGGCGCGACCGGCCCGCAAGCCGAAACCGATATTGGATTTGGGGCAAGTGCGTGCTTTGTTAAACAAAAAGCCGACACAAAATCGCCCGACCGCCGGCTGGGGCAGAAGCGCCTCGCGCAAAGCGGCAGAGGCAAATAAATTAACGGTCAGCGAAGTCGACAGTTTTCGGGCGCAAATGCGGCGCTGCTGGTCGCCGCCGGCAGGTGCCAGAGAAGCGGAAAATTTAATTGTGCAAGTTCGCGTTTCTTTAACACCAAGCGGTTCAATATCAGCCGGTCCGAAGGTTGTTAATCGGCAATTTTTGAGTGACCCGTTTTTCCGCGCGGCGGCGGAAAGTGTGTTACGAGCCATTCGTCGGTGTCAGCCATTTCGCATGCCGCCGAAAAAATATGCCAGTTGGCGCAACATTGAGTTAACATTTGACCCAAGCAAAATGCTGGGCCGCTAGGAGATGACCATGACCGCAAAATTATCCGTTATTCGAGGCCTGTGCCTTGCTCTCGGCATATTGTTAATCGGCATGCCGTCTCATGCGGCGCTGAAGATTGATATTACTCAAGGCAATGTTGAGCCTTTGCCGATTGCGGTGCTGGATTTTGTCAGCGATGGTTCGGTCGGGCGCGATTTGGCGCAAGTGGTGATTGCCGATTTGGAACGCTCGGGCCTGTTTCGTCCGGTCGACCGCGAAGCCTTTATTGAAAGCAATATCGGCGTCAATGTGCGGCCACGGTTTAAAGATTGGCGGGTGATTAATGCGCTGGCCATGGTTACCGGTCGCGCCGTGATGCATTCCGATGGCCGCTTGCTGGTTGAATTTCGCCTGTGGGATGTGGTGGCCGAGCAGCAAATGGCCGGTTTGCAATTTTTTACCACGCCCGAAAATTGGCGGCGGATTGCGCATTTGGTGGCCGATGCGATTTATGAACGCTTGACCGGTGAAACCGGCTATTTCGACACCCGCATTGTTTACGTGTCGGAATCGGGCCCGAAAAACAATCGGGTAAAAAAGCTGGCCATTATGGACCAAGACGGTTTTGCGCAAAGCGAACTGACGCGGGGCAATGCGCTGGCTTTGACGCCGCGTTTCAGCCCGACCGCGCAGGAAATCACTTACCTGTCTTTTTATCGCAATAAGCCGCGGGTTTATTTGCTGAATATTGAGACCGGCCAGCAAGAAGTGGTTGGTGATTTTCCGGGCATGACTTTTGCGCCGCGCTTTTCGCCGGACGGACAAAAAATCATTATGAGCCTCGAGCGTAACGGCAATTCCAATATTTACACGATGGATTTGCGAACCCGCGAAACGCGGCGTCTGACTTCATCTTTGGCGATTGACACAGCCCCTTGCTATTCGCCGGATGGCAGTCGGGTGGTGTTTGAAAGCGACCGCATGGGCTCGCAGCAGCTTTATGTGATGGAAGCGGATGGCTCGAATGTGCGACGTATTTCTTATGGCGAGGGCCGTTATGGCACGCCGGTTTGGTCGCCACGCGGCGATTTGATTGCCTTTACCAAAACGCTGAAAGGGCGTTTTCTCATCGGCGTGATGAAAACCGATGGCAGTGGCGAGCGGATTTTGACCGAAGGTTATCATAATGTAGGCCCGGCTTGGTCGCCAAATGGCCGGGTTATTTCGTTTTTCCGCGAGGGCCGTGGAGCCGATCAAGGTCCAACCTTGTGGACAGTGGATGTTACGGGTTATAATGAAAGACCGATATCGACACCCGGTTGGGCGTCGGACCCGGCATGGTCACCACTTATTCGTTGAGTTTTTAGGTAAAAGTTTTGTTTAATCACCGGACTAACGATTGCATTTTCGTGCGTTTTGTCTAAATTACATTCGAGGAGCGGGTATTTCACCTGAGCAGCCTGAGGAGCATTTGATGGGACAGTCTTCAAATTCAAAAATTCTAATTACCCTGGCAGTAGCCGGCCTGACTTTGGCCGGTTGTGCGTCAACCACTGAGACAGGGTCCACCACCACAACAACAACAAGCACGACTGCGTCATCGACTGCCGGTTCAGCGACGTCGCAATATTTGGTGCAAAATGTCGGCGACCGCGTGTTCTTTGCGACTGACCAATCAAGCCTTGATGGCTCTGCCCGCGCAACTTTGCGCAATCAAGCGCAGTGGTTGGCACAAAATGGCGAGCTTCGTATCGTTATTGAAGGCCATGCGGATGAGCGCGGCACACGCGACTATAACTTGGCTTTGGGTGCACGTCGGGCCAATGCGGTTCGCGACTTCCTGATAAGCGAAGGCGTTAATAGCAGTCGCTTGCAAACGATTTCTTACGGTAAAGAGCGCCCGGTTTCCTTGTGCTCTGAAGAATCTTGCTGGTCGAAAAACCGCCGTGCGGTTGCAACGATCCGCTAAAGCGAGCAAAATATGATTTAAGGGCACCTTCGGGTGCCCTTTTTTCTGCCTTTTTTTGGCCGAACTTAGCTTGCATAGTGCCGCAATGGGACGTTTTCTGAAATATTTTGGCTGCAGCGCATTGGGCGTCGGCTTGTGTCTGTCATCTTTTACGCCGGCTATGGCGCAACGGATAAATTCAGATTTTGCGCCGCGCAGTTCTGCCGATACGGTTCCGGCCGAAGAGCGGGTAGACGCGCTGGAGCTTCGCCTGTCGCAGCTTGAGCAATTGCTGGAAGCGCAACGGACATTGCAGACCCGCACACGGATGACCGAAACGCAGCGTTTGCAGCAGCGTATTGAAGCGCTTGAGGGGCAATTGGCCGCCGGTTCATCGGCTGGCGCCGTGTCCACCGCACCACCGACACAGATTGTAAATTTACCGGCAGCTTCCGGTAATTCCGTCAATAGTGCGGCTTTGCGAGTGCGTTTCAATCAAATGGCTGAAACCTTGCGTTTACTGCAAGGTGAAACCGATCGGTTGATTTTGAAAATGCAGGATTTGACCGATAAGATGGACCGCGCCGCATCTGATAATGAGTTTCGCTTTCAAGCCTTGGAAAGCGGCGTGATGCGTGCCAATCAGGGTATTTCTTCCTCATCTTCTGAGCCGGAAGTTATCGGATTTGTGAAAAAAGCCGCGCCGGTTGCCGGTCTGGCCGATGCATCAGCGATGATTGATGTAACGACGCCGCTTATCGGCGAAGGAAAAATTGATGATGCGGCGGCGTTTGATGGTGTCGTCCGCGAGCCTTTGGAAGACCCGAGCAAGCTGTATGAGCGCGGGCTGAAAGATTTGCAGGCCGGCGATTATGGCGGCGCGCGGGCTGATTTTATGGTGATGGTCGATAAGTTTCCCAAACATAAAATGGCCGGTAATGCGCAATATTGGCTAGGCGAAACATTTTATGTGCAGCGTCAATATAAGCAGGCGGCGCAAGCCTTTTTGGCCGGATACACCACTTATGCCGAAAGCAGCAAAGCACCTGATAGCCTGCTCAAATTGGGTATGACACTGACCGCTTTGGGCGAAAAACAAACCGGCTGCAATGCCTTTGCCGAGCTGGACGCCAAATTCCCCAATGCATCACCGGCGATTGCCAAGCGGGCGCAAATTGAGAAAAAGCGGGCTAATTGTGGCTCCTAATTTAACCGCTGCAGGGTTTGTCGAGACGCTGCAAAAGTTAAATTGCGGGCCGCATGTGGCTTTGGCCGTATCGGGCGGTGGCGATTCCATGGGCATGTTGGCTTTGGCAGCAGAGGCGCAAAAGTTCTCTGCCGCGCCTCAATTCAGCGTTTTGACGGTTAATCATGGGCTGCGCCCTGAGGCGGCCGGCGAGGCGGAAATGGTTGCCGCGCAATGCAAAAAAATCGGCATGGCGCATAAGGTTTTAACCACCGATAAGGCTTTATCGGGCAGTGATATTCAACAGCAAGCTCGGATGATGCGCCATCGGCTTATGGGTGCATGGTGCACTGAGCGCGGCGTGCCACTGCTATTGGCGCATCACCAAAACGACCAGGCGGAGACGGTGCTGATGCGTTTGGCGCGCGGCAGTGGCATTGACGGGCTGGCAGCGATGAGCGCCACACGGACGCTTCATTTACCAAGCGGGCCGCTGCGGCTTATTCGCCCGTTTTTGGATATCGCATCAACAGATTTGCGGCGTTATGCGATGACGGCTGATATGCCGATAATTGACGATCCGAGCAATCAAAACCACGATTTCGAGCGTGTGCGCTGGCGTCAATTAATGCCGCAATTGGCCGATATGGGCATTGATGCGGCGCGCCTTGCCTCTTTGGCGGCGTCCATGCAGCAGACCCGTGACACGCTGAACCAGCGTTTGCATGATTGGCTGGCAGATGTTTCTGATTGGCATGAATATGGCGTTTTATGTGTGCCGCGGCGCGCGTTTTTGGCCTTGCCGGAAGACTATCAGGCGCGGCTTTTGAGCCATTATGTGCGCTATTTTGGCGGCCATGAGCATCCGAAAAAACGCCGTCAAATTACCCGCCTATATGAGGCGGTTTCCGAGCGGCAAAACGGCGCGGTTACTTTGGGCGGTATTGCCCTGCGCTGGCGACGCGACAGGTTGTTTTTGGGCCGCGAGGCGGCGGCCTGTCCGACAGAATATGTGATTGCTTCTGAAAGCCAATGGGACCGCCGCTTTATGTTACGCCATGCCGTGCCGGATAATCGACAAATGCAAATTAAAATTGGCCCGCTTGGAACAAACGGCGTGCAAGCGGCGCGCGATGCAGCGATGCGCTTTGATGATGCGGTGCCGGCGGCTTATTTGGCGGCACTTCCGGCAATCAGCAGGGATGGCGCGATGGCGACCTGCCCGATAATTGACCGAAATTGCGATGTTGAGGCGTATAATATTGCAGAACAGGCATTCAACCGCGACATTTTCGTTTAGATGCTGCCTTGGACTGGTAATGTGGCCCTTGTCTGCCTATATTCTGTATAGAAGATTTATCACGCAAAACACAAAGGTGACGCTGTGAATAATGGTATGAGAAATATAGTCGTTTGGTTGGTTGTTGGCCTGATGCTTTTCACCCTGTTTAATGTTTTTCAGGGGCCATCAGCGCAGAGCAACAGTCGAAACATCAACTTCTCGCAATTTATTGCTGAAGTGGATGCCGGAACCGTTGCTTCCGTGACCATTGAAGGTGACTCGATTAGCGGACAATATTCGGACGGCTCCGCTTTCTCTACTTATGCGCCGCCAAATGACCCGTCATTGGTGCAACGCTTGCAAGAGCGCGGCGTTGCAATTACCGCCAAGCCGGACAGTTCAGGCTCGCCGACATTATTGGGTGTGCTGATTTCATGGTTCCCAATGCTGCTGCTTATCGGTGTTTGGGTTTTCTTCATGCGCCAAATGCAAGGCGGTGGCCGTGGGGCGATGGGCTTTGGCAAATCCAAAGCCAAATTGCTGAATGAGGCACAAGGCCGCGTCATGTTTGACGATGTCGCCGGCATTGATGAAGCGAAAGATGATTTGCAGGAAATCGTCGAGTTTTTGAAAGACCCGACAAAGTTCCAGCGTCTTGGTGGTCGTATTCCAAAAGGCGCTTTGCTTGTTGGCCCTCCGGGTACCGGTAAAACTTTATTGGCAAAAGCCATTGCCGGTGAAGCCAATGTGCCGTTTTTCTCAATTTCAGGTTCTGACTTTGTCGAGATGTTTGTCGGTGTCGGCGCCAGCCGCGTGCGCGATATGTTTGAGCAGGCCAAGGCCAATGCGCCGTGCATTATTTTCATCGATGAGATTGATGCTGTCGGTCGTCATCGCGGTGCCGGTCTCGGTGGCGGTAATGATGAGCGCGAACAGACCTTGAACCAATTGCTGGTTGAAATGGACGGTTTTGAAGCCAATGAGAGCATTATTCTGATTGCCGCGACCAACCGTCCTGACGTTTTGGACCCTGCATTATTGCGTCCGGGCCGTTTCGACCGTCAGGTTGTGGTGCCCAATCCGGACATTATCGGCCGCGAGAAAATTCTGAAAGTGCATATGAAGAAGACGCCTTTGGCCTCTGATGTTGACCCGCGCACAATTGCACGTGGCACACCGGGCTTTTCAGGTGCTGACTTGGCCAATCTGGTGAATGAGGCGGCCTTGCTGGCTGCGCGCCGTGCCAAGCGCTTGGTTTCCATGCAGGAATTTGAAGACGCCAAAGACAAAGTGATGATGGGCGCTGAGCGCCGCTCCATGGTGATGACCGATGATGAAAAGCGTTTAACCGCGTATCATGAAGGCGGTCACGCATTGGTGGCTTTGAATATGGAAGCTTCTGATCCGGTGCATAAGGCGACGATTATTCCGCGCGGTCGTGCGCTGGGCATGGTGATGCGCTTGCCGGAACGCGATCAAGTATCGGTGACACGTGGCAAAATGAAAGCCGATTTGGCTGTCGCCATGGGTGGACGGATTGCCGAAGAATTGATTTTTGGCGATGAAAAAGTCACCTCCGGTGCGTCATCCGATATTCAAATGGCGACCAATATGGCCAAAGCCATGGTGACGCAATATGGCATGAGTGAAGAAATGGGCCCGCTGGCCTATGGCGAGAATGAGCAAGAGGTTTTCCTCGGTCATTCGGTGGCGCAAAAGCAAAACATGTCTGAAGATACGCAGCGTAAAATCGATGCTGAAGTCCGCAAGCTGGTGGAAGAAGGCTATGAAATGGCGCGCAAAATCTGCAGTGAAAAAATGGAAGATTTGCATACCATTGCCAAAGGCTTGCTGGAATATGAAACGCTGAGCGGTGACGAGATTATCGGCCTGTTAAAAGGCGAAGTGCCGCATCGTCCGGAAGATGACAATACGCCTAATAGCGGCGGACCGGCATCGCCTTTCCCGACAACCGGTAGTGCCGGTGTCGGTGGCCCTGAGCCGCAAGGCACATAAAGGCGTAAGGCGTCGCATGGCGCAAATATTCGGAATACTCAACATCACCGCCGACAGTTTTTCTGACGGCGGTGATTTTCTTTCTGCCGATAAGGCTGTTGCGCAAGCGCGAAAGCTGGTTGCCGATGGCGCGCATGTTTTGGATGTTGGCCCGGCGTCCAGCCATCCCGATGCCGGTGACGTGTCGCCGGAAACTGAGATTGCGCGGCTGGAAAGCGTATGGGCGGCGTTAAAAAAATTGGGCGCGCCGATATCTGTCGACAGTTTTCAGCCGCAAACGCAAAGCTGGGCGATTGCGCAAGGGGCTGATTGGTTGAACGATATTAACGGCTTTGCCGTGCCGTCCTTATATGACGAATTGGCCGACTATGATGGGCGATTGGTGCTGATGCACGCCATTCAGTCCAAGGGGATTGCGACACGCGAAGCGCCGCCTGAAGGCGATATTTGGACGCATATTTTCTCATTTTTTGAGGCACGGCTTGAGGCTTTAATGGCGGCCGGTATTGCGCAAGATAAGATTACCCTCGACCCCGGCATGGGCTTTTTTCTGGGCAATAAGCCGGAGACATCATTGGCCGTTTTGGCCGGTCTTGAGCGATTAAAGGCGGCTTTTGGCTTGCCGGTGCTGGTTTGCGTATCGCGCAAAAGCTTTTTGCGGGCGCTGTCCGGCGCCAGTATTGATGAAAGCGGGCCGATTTCATTGGCCGGAGAAATGCTGGCTTTGGCGCAGGGGGTTGATTATATCCGCACGCATGATGCCAAGCAGCTTTCTGATGCGATGAAACTGCGTGATGAAATAGGCACATATCGCTGAAAAGTAATAAATTGCAATAGCTTGTGATTTGCCCTGTCACGCACCTTTTTGCGAGATAGAGACATGATTCGGAAGTATTTTGGCACTGACGGCATTCGTGGCCGTGTGAATGGCGAGAAAATGACCGCCGACACCGCTTTGCGCTTGGGCATGGCGGCGGGGCGTTATTTTCGGCGTGGTGAGCATCGCCACCGTGTGGTTATCGGCAAAGATACGCGCCTGTCCGGTTATATGATTGAGCCTGCGCTGGTTGCCGGTTTCACCTCAATGGGTATGGATGTGTTTTTGTTCGGCCCGATTCCGACCCCTGCCGTTGCTTTTCTCACCCGTTCTTTGCGGGCTGATATTGGCGTGATGATTTCGGCCTCGCATAATGCTTTTGAAGATAACGGCATTAAGCTGTTTGGCCCTGACGGGTTTAAACTATCCGACAATATTGAATATGAAATTGAGCAGCTGATGGACGCGCCGACCTCTGATTTGGTGCCGTCTGCTCAGCTGGGCCGCGCCAAACGGATTGACGATAGCCAGTCGCGCTATATTGAATTTGCCAAGCGGACTTTCCCGCGTGAATTGACGCTGGATGGCATTAAGCTGGTTGTCGATTGCGCCAATGGGGCCGCCTATAAGGTGGCGCCGACCGCGCTATGGGAATTGGGCGCCGAAGTGGTGTCTATCGGGGTTGAGCCGGATGGCTTCAACATTAATAAAAATTGCGGGTCGACCGATACTGAGGCTTTGGCCGATAAGGTGCGGTCTGAAAAAGCCGATATTGGCATTGCGCTGGATGGCGATGCTGACCGGCTGATTATTTGTGATGAAACCGGCAAAATGGTCGATGGCGACCAGCTTATGGGGCTGATTGCCGGTGACTGGCAACGCCGCGAAATGCTGAGCGCGCCGGGCATTGTCGCCACGGTAATGTCCAATCTTGGGTTGGAGCGTTATTTGCAAGGCAGCGGGTTAAGCCTCGCACGCACGCAAGTGGGCGACCGCTATGTGGTTGAGCATATGCGCCAGCATGGCTTTAACCTCGGCGGCGAGCAATCGGGCCATATGGTGATGAGCGATTTCGGCACTACCGGCGATGGCTTGGTGGCGGCGCTGCAAGTGCTGGCCGTGATGAAACAGACCGAGCGTCCGGTGTCTGATTTGTGCCGCGTGTTTGAGCCGGTGCCGCAAATTATGGAAAATGTCCGTTTCTCGACCGGCGTGCCGTTGGAAAATGAAGATGTGATGGCGGCCATTCAAGCCGGCGAGCAAAAGCTTGGTAATTCCGGCCGTCTGGTTATTCGTAAAAGCGGCACTGAGCCGCTTATCCGCGTTATGGGCGAGGGCGATGACGCCGCATTGGTGCAAAATGTGGTGGCTGAAATTGTTGGTCGCATCCAATCGGTCGCGGCGTGAGCGCAGCCGCATCTCCTAAAGGAAAAGTTCTTATTGTTGCCGGTTCCGATAGTGGCGGCGGCGCGGGCATTCAGGCCGATATCAAATCGGTCATGGCGCAGGGCGCCTATGCCACCACTGCCGTCTCGGCCCTAACCGCGCAAAACACGCTTGGCGTGCAAGATATTTTCCCCGTGCCACCGGCTTTTGTGGTCACGCAAATCAATTCCATTCTCAGCGATATTGGTGCCGATATCATGAAGACCGGCATGTTGGCCACGCGCGAGGTCATCGAGGCGGTTGCTGAAGCACGCAGTCAGCTAAGCCCGCAATTACCGATGCTCATCGATCCGGTAATGGTTGCCACATCGGGCGATAAGCTGCTGCAAGACGAAGCGATGGGCGCGCTGAAAACCCTGCTGGTTGACCGCGCTTTTTTGGTGACGCCAAACCTGCCCGAGGCCAGCCTATTGGTACGCCGCGACATTGATACGCCGGATGATATGAAACGCGCCGCCGACGCGCTGATGAATGATGGCGCGCATGCCGCCCTCATAAAGGGCGGGCACGGAACCGATAAGGTGGTGACGGATTTATTGGCCACGCAATCGGGCTTTGACGTGTTTGAGCACGAACGCCTCGACACCAAAAACACGCATGGGACGGGCTGCACTTTGGCCAGCGCGCTGGCCGGTCAATTGGCCAATGTGATTGCCGCTGGTTTGGCCGATGCGGATAGACCCTCTGATTACAAATCAGACGCACTGGACGATAAGGGCCGCCCGAGCGATGCCAGCCTGCGCACCGCTTGCGAAACCGCGCTCGCTTACGTCCACCAAGCGATAAAATCCGCCCCAAACATAGGGCAGGGCAACGGGCCGTTAAATCATTAGTTCAAATAATCCATTGAATCCGTGAAAGATAAATCGGGATGAGCGAAAATTTCTTCGGTCCCAGAGCGGTTTGATGTTCCATAATTCAGGTTCCAGCAGGTTTTGTTTTGAACACTGCTATATAAATTCGAAATAAGTTCATGCCGGTCGTAAGAAAGGAGCCACCTTGTTTTTTTCTTGTTCAATACCGATTCTGCAATTTTTCGGTGGTCGGAATTATTATAGGTGTTTCTATAAAGTTTCTTGGCCTTTTGGACGTAAGGCGGGTCGAGATATAGAAAAACGCCTTCTTTGTCATCTTCGATTAATTTAAGCGCATCCATTCTTTTCACTTTTATTTGGTCACGCAGGTTAGCTATTTTCTCAATCCGCTTAATCAAACGCTTTCGATTAAATCTTGCATCTATTTTGTAGTTACCCAATTGCTTTTGACCCCCAATTACCCCGCCCGATAGAACACCTGAAACATTCGTTCGGTTAAGGAAGAAGGTCGAAAACCCAAGGTCAAACAGGTTGGCTTCATTTTTATTTCTTTGGACGTTTCGTTGTCTTTGCCAACTAGGCACTGAAATTCTTGCTGTTTCGATTTTTCTGCAAAACCGTTCTGTGTCGTTAAGAATGCTGTGCCAAAAAGCAAATAAGGAACGGTCTAAATCGTTGATAGTAATGTCTGATACAT
>CBFIHY010000001.1:0-36000 GCA_965662315.1 Alphaproteobacteria bacterium | reverse complement strand
TATCGGCCAGATGAAACACCCGAATAAAATTGACCGGGTCTTTTTCAAAACAGGTTGCTTCGCCCATTTTCAAACGGCTGGCCTCAATGGTGAAACCCTCAACCTGCTTTTGCCGGCGAAACATTGCCGGCAAGCGGGCCAAGCGGCGCGGCTTATTTTGGCTTTCTTCCAGAGACGCACAAAAAATCGCGGTTAAATTACCGATATGTTTGGCGACCAAAAAATACCGCCGCATAAATCGCTCGACCGGTTTCATCGCCGCCGCATCTTTGGCGGCAGCGGCCGGATAAAAATATTCGGCCAGCGGTTTTTGCACATCAAAGCTCAACCGCTCTTCCGCGCGGCCGGTCAGAAAATGCAAGTGACAGCGCACATGCCATAAAAACGCATCGCATTTTCGAAACAATTGCAGCTCGTCTGCGGTCAATACATTCAAGCCGACCAAATCATCCAAATCTTCGATTTGATAGCTATAGCGGGCAATCCAAAAAAGCGTGTTCAAATCGCGCAAACCGCCTTTGCTTTCTTTTAAATTCGGCTCCACCAGATAGCGCGAGCGGCCGGCTTTTTCGTGGCGTTCATCACGCTCATCCAGCTTGGCGGTCACAAATTGGCGGGCCGTTCCGCGCATGATTTTGGTTTGAAAGGCGTCGCGATACTGCTCATAAAGCCTCTCGCTACCCCATAAATGTCGGCTTTCCAACATCGCCGTGCGCACCGTCATATCGGCGCCGGCTTGGCTGATGCAATCGGCAATGGAGCGTGTCGCATGGCCGACTTTCAGCCCCATATCCCACAGCATATAAAGAATATATTCGACGAAACTTTCGCTGGCCGCATTGCGCTTATAGGGCAGCAAAAACAGTAAATCGATATCCGAATGCGGCGCCAGGCGACCCCGCCCATAGCCACCGACAGCGACAATCGTCACTTTTTCCGCATCGGTCGGATTGGATAAATGCAGCACATCTTCGGTGACAAAATCAGCCAAAGCGGTCAATAGCACATCCATTTGTCCCGACAAGGTTTCGGCACAGCGCGCGCCTTTCAGTTTTTTGGCTTCCAAAGCGGCGCGCACGGCGGCGCGTTCATCTTGCAAATGGGTTTTTAAAAGCGCCAAAGCGGCTTGCCGCAAACCGCTGTCATCGCCGCCATATTGCTGCGCCGCTTGTTTTAACTGCGCGCGCAAATCGGCTATTTGGCCGGCGGGCTTTTTCGCTGCGGGTTTTTTATCGGCTTTTGACTTATTCATTTTACCAGTCATGTAAAGGCTCGCGGGAGGTTAACGATTAAGCTGTGGCAGTTCAGCCCTAAAGATCAGCACGGATAGCTATAGCACATTTTTCCTGTGCTTAGCCCTGATTGTTATCACTATCTATTTCCTGCAAGCGATACAGCCAATCCAAAGCTTCACGCGGGCTCAAGCGGTCCGGGTCAATGGCCGCCAAAGCGGTGCGCAAGGCGTCTTGGCGCAGCGGCGTTACCGGATTGGCGTCAAATAGCGGCAATGTCGCCAAATCGGCGGCGCCGCCGGCAGCATCATTTTCTTCCAATCGCGCCAAAACAGCCCTGGCACGCGCCGTTACGCTTTCCGGCAGACCGGCCAATTCGGCCACATGAATGCCATAAGAGCGGTCTGCCGCTCCGCTTTCCACCTCGTGCAAAAACACCAATTTGCCGTCATGCTCACGCACTTTCATACTGGCATTGGCCAGCCCGCCAAGCGGCTCAGCCAGCGCCGTCAATTCATGATAATGGGTTGCAAAAAGCGTCCGACAACCAAGGCTTTCATGCAAATATTCAACCGCCGCCCAGGCAATGGAGAGGCCGTCAAAAGTAGCCGTGCCGCGACCTATCTCGTCCAAAATAACCAAAGCGCGCGGTCCGGCATGGGTCAATATGGTTGCCGTTTCGACCATTTCGACCATGAAAGTCGAGCGTCCGCGGGCCAAATCATCGGCCGCGCCGACACGCGAAAACACCCGATCGATTATCCCGATTTCAGCCTTTTGTGCGGGCACGAAACTACCCATTTGCGCCAAAATGGCCAATAGCGCGTTTTGTCGTAAAAAAGTTGATTTACCGGCCATATTCGGGCCGGTCAGCAATAACATGCGCGGCGCTTGTTCAGCCGCCGCATCCAGCTGACACGGATTGGCGATAAACGGGCCATCAGCATTGGCACGCAACGCCGCCTCAACCACCGGATGGCGACCACCGGCAATATCAAACCGCCGATCGTCAAATAAATGTGGCCGCGTCCAATCATTTGTCGCCGCCAATTCTGCCAAAGCAGCCGTAACATCGCAAATGGCCAGCGCCGCCGCTTGCGCTTCCAAATGCGCGCTTTCGGCCAAAATCTCTTCGCTTAACTGCGCGAAAATTTGCAATTCCAAAGCCAGCGCGGTTTCACCGGCGCGCGAAATATCAGCCGCCAAATCGGCCAATTCTTGGCTGGAAAACCGCACCGCATTGGCCAGCGTTTGCCGATGAATAAATGTCTCGGCAAATGGTGGGGCCATCAGCTTATCGCCATGCGCCGCCGGTACGTCAATATGATAGCCCAGCACGCCATTATGCTTAATCTTCAGCGCCTTAATGCCGGTTTCTTCGCCATAGCGGGTTTGCAAAGCGGCAATGACGCGGCGACTTTCATCACGCATTTCACGCGCCGCATCGAGACCGGCATGAAAGCCCGGCGCCACAAACCCGCCATCACGCGCCAAGAGCGGCACTTGCTCATCCAATGCTGCCTCCAGCTTGGCTTGCAAATCTTGCAAGGCTTTATGACCGGCGTTGAGGGCTTCGGCTTGCGCGGTTAATTCGCCCGCTTCTGCAGCGGTTTTTGAAGCTTCGCTTTCCAACAATAAAGCATAGAGGCTTTTTGCCGCCGCCAAAGCACCGGCAATGGCTTGCATATCGCGCGGGCCGCCGCGCTGCATGGCAAGCCGCGATAAGGCGCGGGCCAAATCCGGCGCCCGGCGCAGCGCATCGCGCATATCTGCCCGTAAATCAGCCGCCGCGCACAAATGCCCGACCGCACTGAGCCGCGCCTCAATCTCTGTTTTTTGCGTCAAAGGGGCATTTAACCGCGCCGCCAAAACCCGCGCCCCCGCCGCGGTCATGGTTTTATCAATCACCGCCAATAGGCTGCCGGCGCGCGTGCCGGCCATGGTGCGGGTCAGTTCAAGATTGGCGCGGGTCGCGGCATCCAGCCCCATAAAACCGCTTTCACTTTCAATGCGCGGCGTGGCCAATTTAACCGTGCTGCCATGCGGTGTGTCGCCATATTGGGTGGCATCAAAATAATCGACAATATGCGCGGCCGCCAAAGTGACGGCGCGACCGGCCTCTTCCAAAGCCCCCCATCCGGCGGCCCCAAAACGCGCTTCCACGGTTGTGGCCAATTTTGAACTGGCCAGATTATCGACCACGGTCAGCATCGGTTTTTCGGGCATATCCCACGGTTTTATGGACGTTTTGCCTGATGTATTTGATGAAGGCTTGTGCGGCTGGTCAAACGCCTGTTCGACCGCATGCGGGATAAGAATTTCGCGCGGCGCAAGGCGCGCCAATTGGGCCGATAAATTATCCAAATGGCACGCCGCAGCGGCAAATTCGCCGGTCGACATATCGGCCCAAGCCAGCGCCCAATCGGCTTTTTCAGCTTCTTCCGCATTGCCCAAACAGGCCAAGGCGACAATGAAATTATGCTCTTTGGCGCTTAACAACCCGTCTTCACTAAGCGTGCCGGCCGTAACAAGCCGCACCACTTCGCGCTTGACCACGGCTTTTGAACCGCGCTTTTTCGCCGCCGCCGGGTCTTCGGTTTGCTCGCAAATGGCGACGCGAAATCCGGCTTTAATCAGCTTTTGCAAATAGCTTTCACTGGCATGAAACGGCACCCCGCACATCGGCACGGCTTGGCCCAAATGCTTACCGCGATGGGTCAGCGTAATATCCAATGCCGCCGCCGCGGCAATCGCATCATCGAAAAACAATTCGTAAAAATCGCCCATCCGATAAAACAATAAGGCGTCTTGATGCGCCTGCTTGATTTCCAAAAATTGCGCCATCATCGGCGTCACTTTTGTGTCTTTCACATCGCCCTTTGCCGCCGCATGTCCGGCTTCTTTGGAAGCACTGGCGGACGACTTTTCGCCATTGGCAGAATTGGATGAAGCGGCTGACATGGCAACACTGTAGCAAAGCCAGCGCGCGCGGTCAGCGTCGGCAGACCGCCAAGCGGCAAAAAGCTGTTGAATTTATTTTGTTTTTTTGACCCGCCGCGCCTTGTTTTTGCCGCGCCAAAGCCCTAAAACCGACTGCGTTTGGGCCGCAATAGATGGCCCGCCGCATTGGCGGCATGAGAAAAGAGCAAAGAGCGATGAGCGATAAGGAAAAAAACTTTACCGATGAAGAAGCCTTGCGGTTTCATTCACGCGGCAAGCCGGGCAAGCTGGAAATCAGCCCGACCAAACCAATGGCGACACAGCGCGATTTATCGCTTGCTTATTCGCCGGGTGTGGCGGTGCCGGTTGAGGCGATTGCCGAAAACCCTGATGCGTCATACGACTTTACCTCGCGCGGCAATATGGTGGCGGTGATTTCCAACGGCACGGCCATTTTGGGGCTGGGCAATCTTGGCGCGCTGGCCTCCAAGCCGGTGATGGAAGGCAAGGCGGTTTTGTTCAAACGTTTTGCCGATGTCGACTCGATTGACTTGGAGCTGGATACTGAAGACCCGCAAGAAATTATCGATGCGGTAAAATATATGGGCCCCAGTTTTGGCGGCATTAATCTGGAAGATATCAAAGCGCCGGATTGCTTCATCATTGAAAGCCAATTGCGCGAGCTGATGGATATTCCGGTATTTCATGACGACCAACACGGCACCGCCATTATTTGCGCTGCCGGTCTCATCAATGCGCTGCATTTGACCGGCAAGGATATCAAAGACATTAAAGTTTGCGTCAATGGTGCCGGCGCGGCCGGTATTGCTTGCCTTGAATTGATTAAGGCTATGGGCTTGCCGCATGAAAATGCGATCTTATGCGACACAAAAGGGGTGATTTACAAAACCCGCAAAGAAGGCATGAACCAATGGAAATCGGCCCATGCCGTGGAAACCAAAGCGCGCACATTGGCTGACGCCATGGATGGGGCTGACGTATTTTTGGGCCTGTCCGTAAAAGGCGCCGTGACGCCTGACATGGTTAAAGCAATGGCCGATAAGCCGATTATTTTCGCCATGGCCAATCCGGACCCGGAAATCACGCCGGAAGAAGTGGCGGGTATTCGCGATGATGCGATCATGGCCACCGGTCGGTCGGATTACCCAAACCAGGTGAATAATGTTTTGGGCTTTCCGTATATTTTCCGCGGTGCCCTGGATGTACGCGCGACAACCATTAATGATGAAATGAAAATTGCCTGCGCCGAAGCGCTGGCCAATTTGGCACGCGAAGATGTGCCCGATGAAGTGGCCGCCGCTTATGATGGCGAGCGTCCGCGCTTTGGGCCGCGCTATATTATTCCGGTGCCGTTTGACCCGCGCCTGATTAGCGAAATTCCGCCGGCTGTGGCGCGCGCCGCCATGGATAGCGGTGTTGCGCGCGCGCCTATTGTCGATATGGAGGCTTATCAAGACCGCTTGAAAGCCCGCCTTGACCCGACCGCCAGCTCGATACAAATCATCATGAATAAGTCGAAGCAAAACGCCAAACGGATGATTTTTGCCGAAGGCGAGCAAGAGCAAGTTATTCGCGCCGCCATTGCCTATAAGGATTTGGGGCTGGGCGAGCCAATATTGATCGGCACGCATGATATTGTGCGCACCAATATGGCCAAGCTGGGGCTGGATGGGCGCGACGATATTGAAATTCGCGACACGCGCGCTTCCGGCAAGCTGGATGATTACAGCGCATTTTTGTTTGAAAAACTGCAGCGGCATGGCCGCTTAATGCGCGATTGCGAGCGCATGGTGGCCAATGATCGCAATATTTTCGGCGCCTGTGCATTGGCGCGCGGTGATGCGGATGCGATGGTGACCGGTGTGACGCGTTCTTATTCCATCACATTGGAAGAAGTGTCGAAAGTTATTGAACCGCGAGCCGGCCAAAGGGTGATGGGTATTTCCATGTTGGTGGCGCGCGGCGGGCGCACCGTCATGGTTGCCGATACCAATGTGATTGATATGCCAAGCGCCGAAGAGCTGGCCGATATAGCTTGTCAAAGCGCGGCAACAGCGCGGGCGCTGGGTCATGAGCCACGCGTTGCCATGCTGGCCTATTCAACATTCGGCCATCCGGAAGGCGACCGCTCGGTCTATGTGCGCGAAGCGGTTAAATTGCTGGATGCGCGCGGCGTTGATTTTGAATATGAAGGCGAAATGGCCGCCGATGTGGCGCTTAATCGTGAAGCCATGCAACGCTATCCGTTTTGCCGCCTGACCGAACCGGCCAATGTGCTGGTCATGCCGGCCATTCACTCGGCCTCAATTTCAACCAAAATGTTGGAAGAATTGGGACAAGCGACTCTTATCGGTCCGATTTTGGTCGGCCTTGAGCATCCGGTGCAAATTGCGCGTATCGGCGCCACAGCCACCGAAGTGCTGAACATGGCCGCGATTTCAGCTTACGGATTGGAAACCATTTAAACCCTCACTCTTGCCTTGGGCATAAATTGGCCGGCGATCAATAAGAGTTTAGTGAGCGGTTAGTGGGCCAACGCCGCGCCAGACCAGCGCGGTGGCGATATCCTTATCGCCTATGGTTTCGCGCGCCGCCAAATCAGCCAAGCTGCGTGCCACCCGCAATACCCGATTAAAGCCGCGCGCGGTCAGCGCCCCTTCATCGATAATCGTATCGAGCAATTTTTGACCGGCCGCATCAGGCGCCGCCATGGTACGCAAATCATCGCCATCAAGACGCGCATTCAAACATTTTTGCCGTCGGTATTGAATTTCTTGCGCCCGCACAACCCGCGCCGCAATCGGCGCGCTGGCTTCGCCTTTTTCGTCATCCATCATTTTGGCCAAAGGCACGGGCGGCACATCCAGCCTGATATCAAACCGGTCCAAAAGCGGCCCGGACAGGCGCGCCAAATAATCATCGCGGCACAAAGGCAATCTATGACACGCCAAATTGGCATCATCCGCATGGCCACAGCGGCACGGGTTCATCGCCGCCAATAATTGAAATTTTGCGTGATAGCTGACATGCGCCTCGGCGCGGGCCACATCAACCCGTCCGGTTTCAATCGGTTGGCGCAACGCATCCAAAGCTTGGCGCGAAAATTCCGGCAATTCATCCAGAAACAAAACGCCGCTATGCGCCAATGAAATTTCACCCGGCCGCGCCTGCCGACCGCCGCCGATAAGCGCCGCCATGCTGGCCGAATGATGCGGGCTGCGAAACGGCCTTTGATCGGCCAGTCGCACACCACCACGGCGTGAGGACAGGCTTTCAATGACCGAGATTTCAAGTCTTTCGCCGGCCGATAAATCCGGCAAAATGCCGGGCAACCGCGCCGCCAGCATTGATTTGCCGGCACCCGGTGGGCCGCTCATCAGTAAATTATGCCCGCCTGCTGCCGCCACTTCCAAAGCCAAACGGGCGACCGGCTGGCCGCGAATATCTGCCATATCGGGTAAGCTGTCTTGGCGTGGCATACGCCGCGCTTGCGGCGGCGGCAATATTTGATGGCCGCGCAAATGATTGACCGCTTCCAATAAATGTCGCGCCGCAACTATCCCCGGTTTATCGGGTGCGGCCAAGCCCGACCACGCCGCTTCCGCCCCGCATGCGGCCGGACAAATCAGTCCGAAGTCTTTTTCCAATGCCGCCATGGCCGCCGGCAAGGCACCGGGCACGCCGATAAGGGCGCCGTCCAAACCCAATTCCCCCATCGCATAAAAACCGTGCACCGCTTGTTGTGGCAACGCCCCCATGGCCACCAAAAGGCCCAACGCAATCGGCAAATCATAATGACTGCCTTCTTTCGGCAAATCGGCCGGTGATAAATTAATGGTGATGCGGTCATAGGGCAGGGCCAAACCGACAGCCGACAGCGCCGCGCGCACACGCTCGCGACTTTCAGCCACTGATTTATCGGGCAGGCCGACAACGGTGAAAGCATTTTGGCCGGGCGCCAAATGCACTTGCACATCCACCGGCACGGCGTCGACGCCTTGAAAGGCAATGGTATAAACGGAAGCCGTCATTTTTTTCTTCTTCTTCTTTTGGCTTGTCGATATTTCAAAAGCTTAGGCAAAATAAGCGGTGCCGACAAGCAGGGCTTGATTTGATTTAAAATCAATGCAAGCTTTTGGAAAGCTTGGAGAAGGCAGATGTTTGGTCCGCGACGCGTCACGGTCGCTCAGGGTGATGTGTTTATCGAAACCCTGTCCGGCAAAAGAAAGATTTTCAAATCAATGGGTATCACCGACAGTGCGCCGGTCGATACATTCCAAAGCCTGTGGGAAGTCACCGAATTAATGCAGTTTAACGGCTTGCCGCATGCGCGCCTATCCAATCGTGATACCGGTCAAATCCGAACCATTGCCTTGGATGCGTTAGAGCGACAAGATATTTACAAAAAACGCGTTTAACGCACGGGGCGTAAACGAAAAGCTATTTGCGCCGCGCTTCAATCGCATCCAAAATCATCGCTGCAATATCCGGCCCACCAAACGCTTTAATCTCCCGAATGCAGGTCGGAGAGGTCACATTAATTTCAGTCAAATAGCCGCCAATCACGTCAATACCGGCGAAAATAATGCCCATTTCCTTTAGGCGCGGGCCGATTTGCGCAGCGATTTCCATATCACGCGCATCCAATTCAATGGCTTCGGGCCGTCCGCCAACATGCACATTGGCGCGCGCATCGCCTTCCGCCGGCACGCGGTTTAACGCGCCCACCGCTTCGCCTTCGACCAAAATCACCCGCTTATCGCCGCCGCGCACTTGCTGCAAATAAGCCTGTGCAATCACCGGTTCGCGTGTGCTCAAAAACATATCGACCAGCGAGCCGAAATTTTCATCTTTTTCGGTCACGCGAAACACGCCGGCCCCGCCATTGCCGAACACCGGCTTTAAAATAATATCGCCATGCATGGCGCGAAAATTGTCCAGCGCAGCGCGGTCGCGGGTCATCAGGGTCGGCGGCAGCAAGCCTTCAAATTCAACCGGAAAAATTTTCTCCGGCGCATTGCGCACGGCGGCCGGATCATTGACCACCAAAGTGTCAGGGTGAATGCGCTCCAGAAAATGCGTCGCAGAAATATAATGCATGTCAAAAGGCGGGTCTTGGCGCATCAGCACCACATCCATTTGCCGCATATCGGTCAACTGTGCGGCGCCCAATTCAAAATGCGCGTCCACCTCATCAGCCAAACGCAATGGCGCCAGACGGGCCGATACTTTGCCGTCCAACATGGACAGCATATCCGGCTCATAATAAAATAGCTCATGGCCGCGCGCTTGCGCTTCCAGCCCCAAAGCAAAAGTGGTGTCGCCGATAATATCAATATCGGCAATCGGGTCCATTTGAATGGCAATTTTCAGCGCCATTATTCCTCCAGCGAGATGGCTATGGATAAAGTTCCGGTATTCCCCTTCACGATTACGGTGAAACCGCCAATCGGTCAATCCACGACAGCTGCATGCGCCCATCGCCGGATGTTGCGATGAATATGTAAATCGGCAATCTCCATATCATTCCATATCAGCGATTTCATAAATTATGACGCCACGCATCTTTAATATGCAGCGGCCAGCGCCAGCCGGTCAGCGCCACTAAATCAAAGCGCCACCGATGCGCGCTGAATTGCGGATTGGCGGCGACAAATTGCGCCGCCGCTTTTTCAATGCGATGCCATTGTCGCGGGGCCACGGCTTGGCGCGCCAGCCATAAATTACCGCGCGCCTTGACCTCGACAAAAACCAACAGCTTGCCGCGCCGCGCAATAATGTCAATTTCGCCCGCTGCCATGCGCCGGTTGCGCGCAATAATGCGATAAAATTTCAGCCGCAACAGCCAAGCGGCAACCCGTTCGCCCCGGCGACCTTTGCGTCGCCCTTGTTTGGCCCATGCCGCATGGCGGGCCCTAAATGCCGCTTCATCGCGGGTCTTTTGTTTATTCGTCAGGCCGGTTAAATGCGGCTTCTTCTTGTTGCTCATCTGGCAAATTATCCTTCTTATCTTTTTTCTTATCGGATGGGGAAAGGGCCAAGGCGCGGGCATATATTTGTTTGCGCGCCAGGCCGGTTTCATCGGCAATATTTTGCACCGCATCACGGCGGCTCATCTCGCCCATGGCATCGACCAGCATGGCGTCAATATCGCTATCGCTGAGATCGGTTTTTTGCCTATCGGCAGAAATCAATAAAGTCACTTCGCCGCGCGGCGGGTTTTCGGTGAAAGCGGCTTTTAAGGCTGACGGCGTGCCGCTTATGACTTGTTCAAATTTTTTGGTCAATTCGCGGGTCACGCAAATTTCGGCCTGCGGGGCCAAAGCCTCAATATCAGCCAATAAGTCGACCAAACGCTTGGCAGATTCAAACAGCACCAATGTGCCCAAAGGCGCGTCCAGCAAGTCACGCAAGGCTTTTTGCCGTGCGGTTTTTTTCGGCGATAAAAATCCGGCAAAACAAAAACGATCGGTCGGCAAGCCGGCGATGGACAAAGCCAGCATCGGTGCCGAGGCGCCGGGCACGCCACTGACATAATGACCGGCGGCGCGCGCCGCACGCACCAAAGGCATGCCGGGGTCTGAGATTAACGGCGTGCCGGCATCTGAAATCAGCGCAATGATTTGGCCTTCAGCCAAGCGCGCGAGAATTTTCGGGCGCATTTTTTCAGCATTATGCTCGTGATAAGCCAAGCAATGCGGTCTCAGCCGATAGCGGGCAAATAATTTTTGCGAGACGCGCGTATCTTCGCACAGCACCACATCAGCCGCCGCCAAAACATCCAGCGCGCGTAAGCTGATATCGCGTGCATGACCGATGGGTGTCGCAACAATATGCAGCCCGGCTTGCGGGCGGGTGCCGCCGGCCAAACTGCCGATTGACGGCGCGTCTTGATTTTTATCTTCCTGCATTGAAAAATCTTACCCTGCTTAGCGCCCATATGTAAGCGCAGCTTTTGCCCTTATACAGCCATAATCGCGGTTTAATTCTCGTTTCCCGAATTAAAACAGCCGAAAAGGCTGCCCAGATGAAAACGGCAAGCGGGTGATGAAAAAAGCTCGCCAAACGAGGTGCAAAAACCGTATGAAAAAACCGCACATCACTTTACTTCATCGCCGCGCACAGATAGGGTCAGGCGCAGAAATAGGGATGCCAATAATTTATGAAATCCGCCAGATAATGTCCGCTTTTCGCCCCTCACTATGGCTCGCTTCGGCCTTTGCCTTAACCGCGCTTTCAGCCTGTGGCGGCGCGCCGACAAATAATATTGCCCCGCCCATTGCCAAAACGCCGGTGGTGATTGCGCCACCCACGCCGAGCATCATGCCGATTGATAAAGCGGCTTATCCGGCCGCGCCGCCGCGCGATGAAGAAGCCCGCATCATTGGCCTGCTTTTGCCAATGGGCGATGAGCGCGATGCCATACGTCAATTGGCCGGTCATCTTTATAATGCGGCGCAATTGGCCTTATTTGATAGCGGGCAAAAAAATCTGGTGCTGCGCCTGCATGATACGCGCGGCACACCGCAAGCCGCCTTACAAGCCGGCAAAGCCGCATTGGCCGCCAATGTTCATGTGCTGGTCGGGCCGCTTTTCGGCACCTCGGCGGCTGCCTTAAAGCCGCTTCTGGCCGGACGCGATGTGCCGGCTTTTGCTTTTTCCAATGATGCCAGCGCCGCCGGTGACAATCTTTGGCTGATGGGTTTCTTGCCCGAACAAAATATCGACCGGATTGTTTCAGAGGCGATTGCGCAAGGGCTGACGCGGTTCGGCGCTTTGGTGCCGGAAGGGGTTTTCGGCGCCCGTATTGGCGATGATTTTGCCGCCTCGGTAGAGCGATTTGGTGGCACGGTTATTCAAACCGAAACCTATCCGCCGGACGCGAAAGGAATGTTTGAGCCGGTTAAAAGACTGGCGCAATTTGACCGCCGCAAAGCGGCCCATGCCGCCGAGGTCAAACGATTGGCCGATGAGGCCTTGGCGCTTTTGCCGGTCGAAGAAAAACTGGATGAAACCAGCGGTGAAATGGTCGCCATGCCACCGCCGGTTGAGGCGGAAGACATATTTGCCGCTTTGGGCGATGCTGCACCCGAGCTGGTCTCGGCCTATGAAGCTTTGAGCCTGACAGAAACATTGGGCGATATTCCTTATGATGCGGTGTTTATGCCGGAAGGCGGTTTGGCGCTGCGCAATCTGGCGCCGCTTTTGCCGTATTTCGATATTGACCCGCGGCGGATTAAATTTATCGGCACGCGGCTATGGGATGACCCGACATTGAGCCAAGAGCCGCCTTTGCATGGCGGCTGGTTTGCCGCCCCACCGGGGGCCAATTGGCAAGGCTTTGCCGCGCGCTATGAAAAAACCTATGGCGAAGTGCCGCCGCGCTTGGCCTCTATGGCTTATGATGCGGTGGCTTTGGCGGCGCGCTTGGCGGCGATTAATGCCGAAGCGCCGTTTCGCAATGCCTTGCTGACCGACCCTAATGGCTTTGTCGGCATTGACGGTATTTTGAGGCTGAAAGAAAGCGGGCTGAATGAACGCGGCCTCGCGGTGCAGGAAATTACCCGCCGTGATACAAGAAGCATCAGCGCCGCGCCCGACAGTTTTGTTGAACATGACCGGCGTATGCGCGCCGCCTTATCATTGGCCGGTGCTTTGCGCCGCTCCAATCCCGACCGCGCCCTGACGCTAAATGATGATGAAAGTAATGATGAAAATCAGGCCGAAACCGAGGCATCGCTATTACCGATAGCGTCACCAATATCATCGCCAATATCATCACCGGCGGTTACGCCAATAAGCGACCAATAATATAATCCAGCAGCAAACGCCCTTTATCGGTGGCTTGCAAAACATTATCAGCCGCGACCAATAAGCCATCAGCTTTCAACGCATCCAGCCGCGCCGCCGACAGGCTGACCCCTTGCGCGGCCAACACATGCAAGGGGCGCCCGTCGCATAAACGCAAGCCCAGCATGACCAATTCTTCCGCCGCTTCATGCGCCGCCAAAGGCGTGACATCTGACCAACCATGGCCGTTTTCAAGGCAAGCTTGCCGCCAGATTTGCGGGTTTTTATGCGCCAGACTGGCGTGTTTTTGTCCGTTCACCGTCACCCGCCCATGCGCGCCGGGGCCGATGCCGATATAATCACCACCCTGCCAAATCGCCCGATTATGCGCGCATTGATGCGCCGCTTGCGCGTGATTGGATATTTCATAAGCCGGTAAACCGGCCGCCGCGCACAGCTCTTGCGTCACCTCATAAAGGGCTGCTGACAGCTCTTCATCGGGAACGCTCAACTTGCCTTGCGCCACATAATTTTCAAACGGTGTCGCCGCTTCAATGGTTAATTGATAAAGCGACATATGCTGCGGCGCGAGAGCCAAAGCGGCTTGTAATTCATTTTTCCAGCCGTCTAAGGTTTGCGCCGGCCGCGCATAAATAAGGTCAAAAGAACAGCCGGTGAAAATATTTTGCGCCGCCAAAAACGCCGCTTTCGCATCTGCCGCGCTATGCGTGCGGCCCAGCATTTTGAGCGCCGCATCATCAAACGCTTGCACCCCTAAAGAAAGCCGCGTCACGCCGGCATCGGCCAAGCCTTGCAATTGGCTTTGCGCGGCACTGACCGGATTGGCCTCCAATGATATTTCAGCCCGCGCATCCAGCCCCCATAAATCATCAATCGCGGCCAGAATACCGCCGACCAGATCAGGTGACATGAGTGACGGCGTGCCGCCGCCGAAAAACACCGTCTCGACTTGCCCGAACGGGCGCAATTGATAAGCGTGATTTAACTCAGCCCGATAGGCGGCCAGCCAGTCTTTATTATCGGTCTTATTAAGATGCGCGCCATGCACGTTAAAATCGCAGTAAGGACAAATCGCATCACAAAACGGCCAATGCAGATAAATGCCAAGCGGCGGCAGATTGTGCGTGGTCAATCCATTCGCCATATCGGCCTGTCCTTTCGCCATACCGGCCTGTGCGGGCCCTATTGGCGGATCAAGCGGTCGGCGAAACACGCCGCGACCAATTGTTCAAACGCATCGGCGCGATGCGATATCGCATGTTTGGCGACCGGGTCCATTTCGCCAAATGTCATATCGCCACCTTGGGGCAGAAAAATCGGGTCATAACCGAAGCCGTTTTTGCCGCGCATCGGCCATACCAAACTGCCCTCAACCTTGCCTTCAAAGCTTTCAACATGGCCATCGGGCCAGGCCAAGCTCAAGGCACAAATAAACCGCGCCGTGCGCGGCACATCCGCCCGTTCGTCATTATTTTGATCGGACAATTTATTTAATGCCATTTCAATTTTATGCATGGCGAAATCAAAATCGCGTCCATTCGCCGTCTCCGCCCAGCGCGCCGAATAAATGCCCGGCGCACCGTCCAACGCATCAACCGCCAAGCCGCTATCATCCGACAGCGCCGGCAGACCGGCCGTGGTGGCGGCGGCCAGTGCCTTTAACTCGGCATTGGCAATAAACGTCTCACCGGTTTCTTCCGGCTCCGGCAAGCCCAGCGCATCGGCGCCAACCGTATCGACATGAAAGCGGTGTAACAAATCGGCAATTTCAACCAGCTTGCCTTTATTATGGCTGGCAACAATCAGCTTTTCTTCGGCAAAAGCCCGCGCCATTACAGACCGACCGCTTGTTTTTGCAAACCGACCAGCTCGGCAATGCCGGCTTTGGCAAGGCTCATCAGGGTCATGAACTCAGCCTCGTCAAAAGCTTCGCCCTCAGCTGTCGCTTGAATTTCAACCAAAGCGCCGCTGCCGGTCATGACAAAATTGCCATCCGTATCGGCGACACTGTCTTCATCATAATCGAGGTCAGCCACCGGCAGGCCCTGATAAATGCCGCAAGATAAAGCCGCCACTTGGTCGCGCAATACGCCGCCCATCACCGGCGTTGAAATCAACCCGTCATTTTTCATTTTGGCAACGCATTGATAAAGCGCCACCCAAGCGCCGGTAATGGACGCGGTGCGGGTGCCGCCATCGGCCTGAATGACATCGCAATCAAGCGAGATTTGATTTTCGCCCAAAGCTTCCAAATTGACCACGGCGCGCAGTGAACGGCCGATAAGGCGTTGGATTTCTTGCGTGCGGCCCGATTGCTTTCCGGCATTGGCTTCGCGGCGCATCCGCTCGCCGGTGGAACGCGGCAGCATGCCATATTCAGCCGTCACCCAGCCACGCCCTTGCCCGCGCAGCCATGGCGGCACGCGGGTTTCCAATGAGGCAGTGCATAAAACATGCGTGTCGCCAAACTTGACAAGGCAAGAGCCTTCAGCGTGTTTGGAGACATCCGTCTCGAGGCTGACGGCGCGCAGCGCATCAGCAGTGCGGCCTGAGGGGCGTGAAACAGTCATTGGAAATCCTTTCGCTATCGCTTCTATCTAATACGCCCTTGCAGGCGGGGCAAGTGGGCTTGGCGGCGACAGATTAACAACGTAGATTAGCGGGAGATGAGTGAACTGGCTGATTTAACCATACGGGCGCGCGCCATATTTGCCGAGATTGTCGAAAACTATCTCGAAACCGGCGCCCCATTAGGGTCCAAAAACCTTGCTGCCCGCTTGGATGAGAAATTATCCCCGGCCAGCATTCGCGCCACAATGGCCGAATTGGAACGCCATGGCTTGCTTTATGCGCCGCATGTTTCAGCCGGACGCCTGCCGACCGAAAGCGGCTTGAAATTATTTGTCGATGGGATGATGCAAACCGGCCATTTAACCGATGCTGAACGCGCCAGTTTAAGCGCCGATATGGGCGCCCATGGTGATGCCACGCAAAGCCTTGACGATGTGCTGCACCAAGCGGCGGAAAAATTATCCGGCTTGAGCGCCTGCGCCGGATTGGTATTGGCCCCAAATGCCGAGCGCGCAATTAAACATATTGAATTCGTCGCCGTATCGGACAGTCATATTTTGGTGATTTTGGTCGATGACGGCAATCGGGTCGAAAACCGATTAATGCCGCGCCCGCCCGGGCTGGTGCCGCAAAAGCTGAATGAAGCCGCCAATTATCTCAATCATCGGCTGAAAGGGCGCACATTGGGCGAATTGCGCCGCGACCGGCAAGCCGAATTGGCGCGACTGGAAAAAGAGCTTGGCCAATTAACCGCCAAGCTGGTCGAGGCCGGGCTTATCAGCTGGGGCGGCAGTTCACCAAACGCCTCGGGGGCGGGGGGCGACACGCAAGGCGCGCAATCGGGCACCGGCAATAGCGATATGTTTGCCAAATCCCTAATCGTGCATGGGCGCGAAAAACTGCTGGATGATGTCGCCGCCATGCAAGATTTGGAACGCATTCGGCATTTATTTGACGATCTGGACCGTCAAAAAGAAGTGATTGCATTATTATCAGAAGCCGAAGAAAGCGATGGGGTGAAAATTTTTATCGGCGCGCAAACGCCGCTATTTTCGCTTTCCGGCTCCTCCGTCATCATCAGCCCCTATCATGATGAGGGCCGCGATGTGGTCGGTATTGTCGGGGTGATTGCCCCGACACGGACCAATTATGCGCGGCTCATTCCAATGGTTGACCATACCGCGCAAGCGGTCAGCGCCATTTTATCGCGGCAAAGCTAGCCGCCTGAGCTGCGCCAAAATGGCCGGCTTGATTATCAGCACTCTTGATTTTACCGCCATGCCCCCCTAACTAAGCGGCACGAGATGTTACCGCTGAACCATTTTAAGGATTGAGCCTGATGCAAGACGAAAAAGACGCCCATCCGGAAGACGATATGCGCGACACCGAAACGGCGGACGCACAAACGCCGAACGGGGAAGCCGCGACCCATCATGGTGCCGCGCATGAAGCCGCGGCAAGTCATGCCCAGGACGGCGATGCTGGGCACGGCGATGCCGACACAAGTGAAGCTGAAACGGCGGAACAGAAAATTGCCGATTTGAATGATAATTTATTGCGCACATTGGCTGAGCTTGAAAACACCCGCAAACGGGCCGAGCGCGACCGCAGCGAAGCGTTGAAGTTCGGCGCCATGAGTTTTGCCCGTGATATGCTGGGCGTGGTTGATAATTTGCAGCGCGCGTTAAAAGCTTTTGCCGATAATGGCGATGAGCTGCCGGAAAACACCGCCGCCTTGGTTGAGGGCGTTGCCGCAACACAGCGCGATTTGCTGGCCGGTTTGGCCCGTCATAAAGTGACGCCGCTCAATCCGATGGGCGAGAAATTTGACCCCAATTTACACGAAGCTTTATTTGAAGCGCCCGGTACCGGCCAAGAAAACGGCACGATTATCGAGGTGGTGGAAGCCGGCTATATGATGGAAGAGCGTCTGTTGCGGCCGGCCAAAGTCGGCATTGCCAAAGATTAATTGCGAAAGATTAATCATCAAAGATGAATAGATAAACAACGAAAGATAAAACATATTTAGGAGGCCGAAACAGGCACTGCAATAAGGATAATGGCGGTTTATCTGCCGTTTTTAAAAGGTTTTTGAAATAAAATCACCGCCTCGCCTTGCAGCGCACGCCGCGCCTTCCTATATGCAAAACACAATCAAAGGGGCAGATACATGACCCCGCAACAAGCGCGCTAAGGGGCGCCTTTGGAGAGATATTATGGGCAAAGTAATCGGAATTGATTTGGGCACCACCAATAGCTGTGTCGCGGTGATGGATGGCAGCAGCGCGCGGGTGATTGAAAATGCCGAAGGGGCGCGGACAACCCCGTCCATGGTGGCTTTTTCAGATGAAGGCGAGCGCCTGACCGGACAACCGGCGAAACGCCAAGCGGTGACCAATCCGTTAAACACGCTATTTGCCATTAAGCGTCTCATCGGGCGTCGGTTTGATGATAAGGCGACGCAAAAAGACAAGGAAATGGTGCCGTTTGAAATCATTGCCTCTGATGGTGGCGATGCGTGGGTGGAAGCGGCCGGTGAAAAATATTCGCCGTCGCAAATCTCGGCTTTTATTTTGCAGAAAATGAAAGAGACGGCTGAGGATTATCTCGGCGAAACCGTCAGCCAAGCGGTGATTACCGTTCCGGCTTATTTTAATGACGCACAACGCCAAGCGACAAAAGACGCCGGTAAAATCGCCGGGCTGGAAGTTTTGCGCATTATCAATGAGCCGACCGCTGCGTCACTGGCTTATGGTCTGGATAAAAATGACGGACAAACCATTGCCGTTTATGATTTGGGCGGCGGCACATTTGACGTCTCCATTTTGGAAATCGGCGATGGGGTGTTTGAGGTTAAATCGACCAATGGCGACACGTTTTTGGGCGGTGAAGATTTCGACATGGCTTTGGTCGAGCATTTGGCTGAAGAGTTTGAAAAAGAAAACGGCATTGATTTGCGCGGCGATAAGCTGGCCCTGCAACGCCTGAAAGAGGCGGCTGAAAAGGCCAAAATTGAACTGTCATCATCGGCCCAAACGGAAATTAACCTGCCATTCATTACCGCTGATGCCAGCGGCCCGAAGCATTTGAATTTGAAATTGACCAAAGCGGCGTTTGAAGGCTTGGTTGAAAATCTTGTGCAGCGCACCCGCACACCATGCGAAGCGGCGATGAAAGATGCCGGTATTGCGCTGTCAGAAATTGACGAAGTGGTGCTGGTCGGCGGGCAAACCCGCATGCCGCGCATTCGCGAATTTGTGAAAGACGTGTTCGGCAAAGAACCGAATATGAGTGTTAACCCGGATGAGGTGGTGGCCATGGGCGCAGCCATTCAGGCCGGTGTTTTGCAAGGCGATGTGAAAGACGTGTTGCTGTTGGATGTGACCCCGCTTTCCTTGGGCATTGAGACTTTGGGCGGCGTCTTTACCCGTTTGATTGATCGCAACACAACCATTCCGACCAAAAAGAGCCAAGTGTTTTCGACCGCTGATGATAATCAATCCGCCGTCACCATTGCCGTTTGCCAAGGCGAGCGGGAAATGGCGGCTGATAATAAACAATTGGGTCAATTCAATCTGGAAGGCATTCCGCCGGCACCGCGCGGGGTACCGCAAATTGAAGTGACTTTCGATATTGACGCCAATGGCTTGGTCAATGTATCGGCAGCCGATAAAGCGACCGGCAAAGAACAAGCCATTCGCATTGAAGCCTCAGGCGGCTTGTCAGACAGTGATATTGAGCAAATGGTCAAAGATGCCGAAGCCAATGCCACTGCTGATAAAGAGCGCCGCGAGCAAGTTGAGGCGCGCAATAATGCCGAAGGGCTTATTCATGCGACCGAAAAATCAATCGCTGAAAATGAAGCATTGATCGAGCCCGCCGATAAGGATGCAGCCGAAACGGCCATGGCTGAATTAAAAACCGCGCTGGAAGGCGAGGATATGGATGCGATTAATGAAAAAGCGCAAACATTGAGCCAAGCGGCGATGAAAATCGGCGAGGCGGTTTACAAAGCACAGCAAGCCGAAAGCGATGCGGCAGCGGCCGGTGATGCAGCCGCCGATGCGGCACAAGACGGTGACGATGGCAATGTTGTCGATGCCGAGTTTGAAGAAGTTGCTGATGATGATGGTGACCAGAAAGCCTCATAACGGCTGAACCGATTGGGGGGCCGCATGGCCAAAGCCGATTATTACGAGCTTTTGGGGGTCGAACGCGGCGCTGATGAAGCGACGTTGAAATCCGCCTATCGTAAGCTGGCGAAAAAATATCACCCTGATGTCAATCAGGGTGACGCCGGTGCTGAGCAAAAATTCAAGCAAGTATCAGAAGCCTATGATGTACTGAAAGACCCGCAAAGCCGTGCCGCTTATGACCAGTTCGGCCATGCCGCTTTTGAACAAGGCGGTGGTGGAGGTGCCGGCGGCGGATTTGGCGGCGGGGCCGGCTTTTCAGGCTTTGGTGATATTGGCGATATTTTTGAAGAATTTTTCGGCGGTCGCGGCCCGAATGCGCAAGGCGGTCGCAGACGCGCACGGCGCGGCGATGATTTGCGGGCTGAGATTAACATTAGCTTACAAGAAGCCTATGACGGCACTGAACGCCAAATCAGTCTGAGCCGCGCCGCCTCTTGCGATACATGCGGCGGCTCCGGTGCCAAGCCGGGCAGCCAACCGAGCACATGCGGCACCTGCCAAGGGCACGGCAAAGTGCGCGCGCAACAAGGGTTTTTCATGGTCGAACGCACCTGCCATACATGCGGCGGTGCCGGTCAAACGATTAGCGACCCATGCGGCGGCTGTCAGGGCCGCGGTCAAGTCAGCCAAGAGCGCACATTATCGGTCTCTGTGCCGAGCGGGGTTGAAGACGGCACGCGCATCAGGCTGTCCGGCGAAGGCAATGCCGGTCCGGGCGGGGCGGCGCATGGTGACCTTTATGTGTTTGTCAATATTACACCGCATGATGTGCTGAGCCGCGACGGTGCAGATTTATTTTGCGCCATGCCGATTTCATTGGATGTGGCAGTGCGTGGCGGCGCAGTTAATGTACCGCTTATGGGCGGTAAAAAAGTCAAATTGAGCATTCCCGAAGGGGCCCGTGCCGGCCAACAGTTTCGCTTACGCGGCAAGGGCATGCCGGTTTTGCGCTCGCGCCATTATGGCGATCTTTATGTGCAGATTGATATTGAAACGCCAAGCGGTTTAACCCGCGCCCAACAAAAACTGTTTGATGCTTTTGCCGATAGTCTGGACAGCGGCAATTATCCGGAAATCTCATCTTTTGGTGAGCGCAGCAAAAATAGCTGATAGCGGCTCAAGCTGAGCCCTGCTATATAAAACGCATGAGACTGATAGTAAGTGGTTGCGCCGGACGCATGGGACAGACCCTGACCCGCCTGATAAGCGCCGATGATAGATTGCAACTGGCCGGTGGGCTGGAGGCGACGGGTTCGCCTGCCTTGGGACAAGATATTGCCGAACTGGCCGGATTGCCGGCTTGCGGGCTTAAAGCCGGCGAAGACGCCTTGGCGCTTTTGGCCGAAGCTGATGGGGTGATCGATTTCACCACACCGGCAGCCAGTGTTGAATTGGCCGGCCTCGCCGCGCAAGCGCGCATTGTTCATATTATCGGTTCCACCGGTTTTGATGCCGAACAAGAAGCGGCCATTAAAGCCGCGGCCCGCCATGCGCGCATTGTGAAATCCGGCAATATGAGCCGCGGGGTTAATTTACTGGCCGGATTGGTGGAAAAAGCGGCTGCCGCTTTGGCCGAAGACTGGGATATTGAAATCGTTGAAATGCATCACCGCCATAAGGTCGATGCGCCATCCGGCACCGCACTTTTATTGGGCGCGGCGGCGGCGGAAGGCCGCGATGTGTCGCTGGATGATGTGAAAGATAGCGGTCGCGACGGCTTGACCGGCGCGCGCAAAAGCGGCGATATCGGCTTTGCCGCTTTGCGGGGTGGTTCGGTTGTCGGCGACCATGAAGTCGTTTTGGCCACTGACAACGAGCAAATCCGCTTGGCCCATCGCGCCGAAAGTCGCGATATTTTTGCCCGCGGCGCGCTGGATGCGGCGCTTTGGGCGCAACAGCAATCGGAAGGGCTGTATTCCATGCAGCATGTTCTGGGGCTGAAGCCGGTCGCATAAATCTCTCAATGAAGTCTGTATAAGGAAATTGTGATGGTACATCTGGTGCTGGTCCGGCATGGGCAAAGCGAATGGAATGAAAAAAACCTGTTCACCGGATGGCGCGATCCGGATTTGACGCAAAAAGGTGTCGATGAAGCGCGCGCCGCCGGCACCGCCTTGGCCGCCAGCAATATCAAATTTGACGTGGCCTTTACCTCAAAACTGCAAAGGGCGCAAAAAACCTTGGCGCTATTATTGGGCGAACAGGGCCAAAGCGAGCTGGAGACAATTGAAAACCAAGCGCTGAATGAGCGCGATTATGGTGATTTGGCCGGTTTGAATAAAGATGGTGCGCGCGAAAAATGGGGCGAAGAGCAAGTGCATATTTGGCGCCGTTCTTTTGATACGCCACCGCCCGGCGGCGAGAGCTTGAAAGACACGGCAGAGCGGGTTTTGCCCTATTATGAGGCGGAAATTTTACCGCAGCTGAAAGCCGGTAAAACCGTTTTAATCGCCGCGCATGGCAATAGTTTGCGCGCTTTGGTCATGCAGCTTGAAGGGCTCAGCCGCGACGAGATTTTGGACGTTAATATTGATACCGGCGTGCCGTATATTTACACGCTGAATGCGGCGGCTGAGATTACCGATAAGGAAATTCTCACCCGTTAGGCGGTTTGCGGCTCCGGCATGAAGCGGTCGCGAATGGCCGCCAATGTCGCTTGCAGGCTGGCCGCCAAGGCCGCGCGCTCTTCCGGTGCCAAAAACGCGCCGACGGACACATATTTGCCATGGCTGGATAAAATCAGCGCACCAATCTCATCGCCATCCGTGCCGAAACGCTCCAGCTTTATGCGCACCCAATAAGGGTCAAATTCCCAATCGCGGGCCGTGCCCAAAGGCGTTACTTGGCTGAAGACCAGTCGATTATCGGCCATTTTCAGCGTCTCATAACGCCGCCCATGGCGATAATTCAATCGAAACGCGCCATAAAGCAGCAGCACATCAAGCCCGAAAAAGCCGAATACCGGCCAGGCGCCAAGCGACCAAAAATAAGCGCCGACCCCTAAGGAGACGGCTGAGAACCAGAGCATCAGCCAAAAAAACCCGCGCGATGACAGCGACATATTCGGTCGCAAGACCAAATTAAAGTTTTCCGGCAAAAGTCGCGGCGTTTCCATATTTCATGATGTAACGCGCCGCGCGCCAATGCCCAAGCGAAGGATTGTCGCGGGCGGCTGACTGGGCTATGAAAGGCCATGAGCCGCAGCCGTCAAATGCCCCCCGAAAATATTATATCGCTTTTTGCCAAGCTGGCAGAAATCGATCCGGCACCGCGCACTGAGTTGGCTTTTCACAACCACTTCACGCTTTTGGTGGCCGTGGTTTTATCCGCGCAAGCCACCGATATCGGGGTCAATAAGGCGACCAAAAGCCTTTTTAAATTGGCCGATACGCCGGAAAAAATGCTGGCACTGGGGGAAGCAAAAATTCGCGACGAAGTGAAAACCATCGGCCTTTATCGCAATAAGGCGAAAAACGTCTACGCGCTGTCAAAAGTGTTGATTGAGCAATATGACGGGCAGGTGCCGGCCGATATGGAGGCACTGGTCGCCTTGCCGGGTGTCGGGCGCAAAACCGCCAATGTGGTGATGAATGAAGCCTTTGGCGTTGCCACTTTTGCCGTCGATACACATGTCTTTCGCCTGTCCAATCGGACCGGCTTGGCGCCCGGCAAAACCGTGCTTGATGTTGAAAAGAAACTGGATAAAAAAGTGCCCGACCCGTATCGCCGCCATGCCCATCATTGGTTGATACTGCATGGCCGCTATATATGCGTGGCACGCAAACCGAAATGCGGCAATTGCATCATATTTGATGAATGCCGTTTTAAAGACAAAGCGAAAATTGCCGCGGCGGCAAATAGCTGATGAAAAGGATATGAAGATGGATAAAAAATGCATTACCGGCATGGGCGCGGCTCTGGTTGATTTATTTGCGCCGGTCAGCGAAGCACAATTGGAAACGCTGGGCAGCCCGAAAGCTTCCATGTCCCTTATCGAAGCGACGCAATCTGAAGATTTACAAAAACAAGTAAACATTGAACAACGCCTGCCGGGCGGCTCGATTGCCAATTCCATTGCCGGCATGGCGCTGCTTGGGGCGCCGACCGGTTTTATCGGCAAAATCGGCGATGATGCGCTGGGCCAATGTTTTGCCGATGCGTTTCGGGCCGCCAATGTTCGGTTTCCCGCCATACCGATGAACACGCAGCCGACCGGCCATTGCTTGGTGCTGGTAACGCCTGATGCCGAGCGCACCATGCATACGGTATTGGGCGCCTCAGTGACCACATCGATAGATGATTTGGATGATGGGCTGATATCCGATACCGGCATTTTATTCGGCGAAGGCTATTTATGGGACAGCCCCAGCGCACGCGCCGCATTTATCGCCGCCGCCGAGCGCGTCAAAGCCAATGGCGGAAAAATTGCTTTCTCATTGGCGGACCGGTTTTGTGTCGAGCGGCACCATGATGAATTCGCTGCGATTTTGGCAAGCCATATTGATATTTTGCTGGCCAATGAAAGCGAGATAACCGCGCTTTTGGGCACAGACCAACCGGCCGGTATTTCTGCCGGCCTGGCCCCGCATGACATATTGGCCGCGGTCACTTATGGGGCGGAAGGGGCGTATATATTTAACGGCGATCACCGCGCTCATATTGCAGCGCAAAACCTGGCGCCGGCGCAAATAATTGATTTAACCGGTGCCGGCGACCAATTCGCCGCCGGTTTTTTGGCCGGTCTGCATGACGGCAAATCAGCCGAACAAGCCGCCATGATGGGGATTGATGCGGCCAGCGCGGTTATCCAACATTTCGGGCCGCGCCCGTTACAAGATTAAACCGCGGCGTTAAATTTTTCTGAGCAGCACCCGGTCAATATGGTGATCGGGGCCCTTGTGCAAAATTAAATCGGCACGCGCGCGGGTGGGCAGAATATTTTCCTGCAGGTTTTTCAAATTAATCCGCGTCCAAATATCAATCGCCGTGGCCTCGGCCTCGGCATCATCCAAACCGGCATAACGCTCAAAATATGCGCCCGGCTCTCTAAAAGCGGTTTTACGCAATCCCATAAACCGCTCGACATACCATTGCTGGACGGTATCTGCCGCCGCATCGATATAAATCGAAAAGTCAAAATAATCCGAGACAAACGGGATTTCCGTGCCCTCGCTGGCCAGCACTGCCGGTTGCAAAACATTGAGCCCTTCGACAATGAGAATGTCCGGCTGACTGACGAGAATTTTTTCTTCCGGCAAAATATCATAGGCAATATGGCTGTAAACCGGCGCTTCAGCGCGCGCACGGCCCGATTTAATCTCGGCCAGAAACCGCCGCAAACGCTTCAAATCAAAGCTTTCGGGAAAGCCTTTGCGCTGCATGAGCTGGCGTTCTTCCAACACATGATTGGGATATAAAAACCCATCCGTGGTAATGAGGTCGACTTTTGGATGCGATGGCCAGCGGGCCAGCATTTCGCGCAAAATACGCGATGTGGTGGATTTGCCGACTGCGACGGAACCGGCCACACCGATGATAAACGGCACTTTGGTTTCTGAGCCCAAAAACGCATTGGTCGCGCCATAAAGGTTTTGCGTCGCTTCAACATACAGATTGAGCAGCCGCGATAGCGGCAGATAAATCTCTTCAACTTCGTCAAGCGACACGGTTTCGCCAAGCCCGCGCAATTTATCCAATTCGGCCTCGGTTAAGGTCAGCTCCGCCCCTTGCCGCATTTGCCCCCATTCATCGGCGCTAAAGGCGCGATAGGGCGAAATTTCTTTTTCCGGATCAATCATCGGCTGCGCTCAGTCTTTATTATCTTGCCGCGCCGCTTTCTCAGCCAGCCCTGACAGGCCGGCGCGACTTTGCAAAACATCAACCACTTGTTGCGGGGTCAGCCCGCGCGATGCCAAAACCACCAGCCAGTGATAAATTAAATCAGCGCTTTCAGCCAAAAGCTCTTCTTCGCTGCCGGATAGGGCGGCGGTTAATGTTTCCACCGCTTCCTCGCCCAGCTTGCGCGCGGCGCGTGGCAAATCGGCCAGTAATTGCGCCGAATAGCTGCTATCGGGCGATGCCCCACGGCGCGCCTCTATTTCGGCAAATAGCTCATTTAAATAGCTTAAATCATCCATTGCTTTATCCCTGCACCTATCCCTGCGCCCATCCTTGCACCTATCCACGCACCGGTAAACCGGCCGCCGCCAATGCCGCGCGTGCTTCGCCGATTGTGTGCGTGCCGAAGTGAAAAATCGACGCCGCCAAAACCGCATTGGCATGGCCTTCGCGCACCCCATCAACCAAATCTTGCAAATTGCCGACACCGCCCGAAGCAATGACCGGCACCGGCACCGCATCGGCCACAGCGCGGGTCAGTGCCAAATCAAAACCGGATTTCGTGCCATCGCGGTCCATTGAGGTCAGCAAAATTTCACCGGCCCCGCGCGCCGCCATATTGCTGGCGAATGAGACCGCCTCAATGCCGGTCGCTTGGCGGCCGCCATGGGTAAAAATTTCCCAACGCGGCCCGTCCGCCGTCTCATCGGTTTTCTTCGCATCAATCGCCACGACAATACATTGGCTGCCAAACTTTTCAGCCGCCGCGTCAATCACATCGGGCGTGCTGACCGCGGCAGTGTTAAACGACACCTTATCGGCACCGGCCAATAATAATTTGCGCACATCATCGACCGCGCGCACGCCGCCGCCAACAGTGAGCGGCATAAAACATTCTTCGGCCGTGCGCCGCACCACATCAATCAGCGTATCGCGCCCTTCATGGCTGGCAGAAATATCGAGAAAACATAATTCATCAGCACCGGCGGCATCATAAGCCCGCGCCGCTTCGACCGGATCACCGGCATCAATGAGGTCGACAAAATTCACCCCTTTGACGACGCGGCCATCATGCACATCGAGGCACGGTATGATGCGGGTTTTGAGCATGGCTAAACCACTGCCTCCAAGGCCAAGGCGGCTTTCGCATCCAGCCGTCCATCATATAGAGCACGGCCCGAAATGGCGCCGATAATGCCTTTATCTTCAAGCGCGATAATCGCTTTGACATCATCAAGGCCGGCAAGACCGCCCGAAGCAATTACCGGAATGGCGGTCGCTTCAGCCAGCTTTTCAGTGGCCGCCAAATTGACCCCTTTCAGCAATCCATCGCGGTCAATATCGGTATAAATCAAGGCTGCTACACCGGCATCTTCAAACCGCGCCGCCAGCGCTTCGACTTTCATTTCGGTCGCTTCAGCCCAGCCTTCAACCGCGACAAAGCCGCCGCGCGCATCAATGCCAACGGCGATGCGGCCGGCAAAAGCGCGGCAGGCCTGAATAACCAAATCAGGGTTGCGGAGCGCCGCCGTGCCCAAAATCACGCGGTCAATACCGGCCGCCAGCCAGCCCTCAATATCGGCCATGCTGCGAATGCCGCCGCCCAATTGTGTCTTTGCCGGACTGGCTTTAACGATTGCCTCGACCGCCTCTCGGTTGACACTGGTACCAGCAAACGCGCCGTCCAAATCAACAATATGCAAATGCGAAAACCCTTGTTCGGCAAATGCCGCGCTTTGCGCGCCGGGGTCGTCATTAAACACGGTGGCGCGCGCCATATCGCCTTGTTCGAGGCGCACGCATTGGCCTTGTTTCAAATCAATTGCCGGAAATAAAATCATGGCCGCCACTCCAAAAACCGTTCGATTAAAGCAAGCCCGGCGGCTTGACTTTTTTCAGGGTGAAATTGAACACCGAGCACATTATCACGCGCCATTATCGCGCTGACCGGCCCATCATAATCAGTGGTGCCGATAATTTGCGCCTGCGCGGCCTCGCTGCGCGCGCGCGCGGCATAGCTATGGACGAAATAAACATCCCTGTCTTGCACCGCATCAGCGACATAATGCGGCGTGTTTAAGTGAATCCTATTCCACCCCATATGCGGAATTTTGAGCGGCGGCTTGGCTGAAAGCGCGCACACCTCGGCATCAAACCAGCCAAAGCCTTGATGCGTGCCGCGCTCCAAGCCTTGCGCACAGATTAATTGCATGCCGACGCAAATGCCCAAAAACGGGCGCCCCTCATCAATGACACGCTGCTGGAGGGCGTCGCGCAAACCGGCAATCGCGCCGACCCCATGCGCACAATCGCCAAACGCACCAACGCCGGGCAAAACAATATGGTCAGCCGCCAGCACGCGCTGCGGGTCAGCGGTAACATGCACGGGGCGCGCGCCGGCAAAACGTTGAAACGCTTTTTCGGCCGAGCGCAAATTGCCCGAGCCATAATCAATAATGACAATCGAAGATGTTTGTCGGCTCAACTGCCCAACACGCCTTTGGTTGACGGCACGGCATCAGCCTTGCGCGGGTCGATTTCAATTGCTTGGCGTAAAGCACGCGCCAGCGCCTTGTAACAGCTCTCAACAATATGGTGATTGTTTTCGCCATATAGGTTTTCGACATGCAAGGTAATACCCGCCGCCTGCGCAAAGGCTTGGAACCATTCTTTAAACAATTCCGTGTCCATATTGCCCAGCTTCGGCTTGGACAGGTCAACCTGCCAAATCAAATAAGGGCGTTGCGAGACATCCAGCGAGACACGTGTGCAAGTTTCATCCATCGGAATGACAGCACTGCCATAGCGCGTCAGGCCCTTGAAATCACCCAACGCCTCGCGCACCGCTTCCCCCAGCACAATGCCGGTATCTTCGGTCGTGTGGTGAAAATCAATGTGCAAATCGCCCTTGGCTTCGACCTCAATATCGATCAAAGAATGGCGCGATAATTGCTCCAGCATATGGTCCAGAAAACCAATGCCGGTCGATACTTTATAATCGCCGGTGCCGTCCAGATTGACCTTAACCTTAATCGAGGTCTCTTTGGTGGCGCGAGATTTTTCACCGATGCGTGCCATGATGATGCACTCCTTTATCAAGCCCGCTTCTTCTAACAAAATTCGACGGTTTTTCAAAGCCTCGTTGATGAGGCGCTAGACATAAAGCCTCGTTGATGAGGCGCTAGAGATAAAGCCTCGTTGACGCGGTGTATTTTATATTATGGACGGGCGCTGCGCCTAACGCGCAAATAAAACGCGCCATCGCCGCCATGATTAGAGGCGGCCGCGCCATATTCGGCAATTTGCGCCGATAAGGGGGGTGTTGCCAGCCAATCGTGCAACGTCGCGCGCAATTTACCCTCACCGCGCACGCCTTTGCCGGTAATGACCAACAGCCAGGTTTTTTGTTGCGCCGCGGCAGACGAAACAAAACCGATCAAGGAGCGATGCGCTTCAGCCACGCTCATGCCGTGCAAATCAAGCCGCGCCTCAATATCAATATGGCCGCGCGATAAGCGCCTTTTGGCTTTTTGGTCGAGACCAATGCGCGGTGGCGGTTTTTTGGGGGCTGGCGGGGTATTTATTTTTTCGCCGCGCGGAAAAGCCGGCACATTATCGGTTTTTGCGGTAGCTTTTTTTGTCGGTGGTCTTTTTGTCAGTGATTTTTTTGCCGATGCGGTTTCCAAATGTCGGTTTTTGGCCGCCGCGGGCAATGGCTTGGTGCTGGCTTTCAGGCGTGCCCATGCTTTATCGCCTGATTTACTGCCTAATTTATTGTCGGGTTTTTTCACCATTATTCATTATGGCGCAACGGCCGCCACCTATTCAGCCTGTGTCGCTATCAATGTCCAATTCGGTGCACTGCCGCGCTGCCCCTCAAAACGCCAAACATCGAGGCTGCTGGTCGGGGCCGGCAATTCATCGTCACCGACCTCTTGAGCGGCGGGAAACACCGCTGAAATTATTTCGGCACGAAATCTCACATCCAATTGAATATGCGTCTCGCTAATGGTTGCATCTTCCAAAAGCGGACGGTCCATACGCAAAATCTGTGTCACCAATTGCTGGTCATTATCGCGCCGCGCCACAATCGCAGCGGCAAAGCCGTCGGTCACCTCAGGGCCCAAAAACCCTTCAACCGGCGATAAATCGCCATTGGCAAAAGCGGTCAATATCATCTCATAGGCACTGGCCGCACCATCCAGAAAACCGGCTTCGTCAAATTGCGGCTCGACTTCGCGCAAAAATGCCAGGCCGCGCCCCATTTGCGGCATTGGCGCATCACCCTGCGGCGTCTCAGTCTCTCTTGCCACAGCTTCTGCCGCTTCGCCCGCGTCTCCTGCTTCGGGTGCATCATCGCGCGCTCCTGTCTCGTCGGCGGCAGGGGCTTTTGTTTGCGGGACGTCCTCTGTCTGCGGGGCGCTCTCTGTTTGCGGGGCCTCCTCGGGCTTTTCCAATTCTTCCGGCCTATTGGCAAAGGCATCGCGATTGAGGCGATAGGCATCAGCGCGGCTACCGGGTTTTTCATCATCATTGCGTGTGCCCAAAACCGAGCGCAGACGCCAGCCGATGAGGGCAACAATAATCAATAAAATCAGATTGAGAGGATCCATAAGTTTTCCTTTTCTGCCGTCAATATGGCGATTTTTTCCGAAAATGCAAAGCGCTGGTATTTCACCGATGCTGCGTTATGCTGGCGCAGGAAAGGAACCCTTTATGGCCGCCACATTGCTTGCGCTTTTGATTATTCTGCCGATTATCGAGATTTATCTTTTTATCGAGATTGGCGGTGCTATCGGAACCGGATGGACGCTGTTGCTGATATTGGCGACCGCCATTTACGGAATGAATGCCATGCGTCGCCAGGGGCTTGCGGTTTTAGCCGAGGCGCAAATGGCACAAGCGGCGGGTCGCCCGCCGGTTGCTGCGGCCGCGCATGGCTTGCTCATTCTGATCGGCGGCGGCTTGTTGCTTTTGCCGGGGTTTTTCACCGACACAATCGGCATTTTATTGCTTATCGGCTTTATACGGCTGATTGTTTTAGAGGCGGTTTTGGGTCTGGTTATGCCGTTTATCAGTAAAGCGGTTTTTACCCCGCAAAACCAAGCACGAGGGAACCGCGATAGCGGCGGCGAGGGGCAACAAAATTCAGATGCGGGCCCGCAGATTATTGAAGGCGATTACCGCGTCGATGACGATGAACGTAAATGATAAATACGCTTTTCTAATCGACAAAAATCGCTAAAGTCGCGGCAGATAAATTAACCCCTTGATAAATCGGGGGTGATAATGAGATTGAGACCATGAGACCGAAAGGCTGAGCCCATGTCCGATAATTCGTCTGATAATTCGTCTGATACTGACCAAAATAATGACCCGCAAGCGGGACAAGAAACAGCCGCGCCGAGCTTACAAATTATGGTGCAATATGTCCGCGATTTATCTTTTGAAAATCCGGGCGCACCGAATTTCGGCGGCACACAGCCAGAGATTGGAGTTAATGCCAATGTCGGCGCGCGCAAGCTGAACGATACGGATTACGAGGTTGGGTTGAAATTTCGCATTGAAGCCAAGGCCGAAGACAATGTGCAATTTATTGCCGAATTGGAATATTGCGGCGTGTTTCGCCTGATGAATATACCGGAAGAAGAAATTCGTCCGGTTATGCTCATCGAGGCGCCACGGCAATTATTTCCCTTTGCCCGCCGTGTGCTGGCAGATGCGACACGCGATGGCGGCTATCCGCCGATTATGCTGGATCCGATTGATTTTCTGTCCCTCTATCAGCAAGGCCAAGCGGCTGAGCAAGAGGGCGGCGATAACCAGTCGATTAATTAGGCGACTAATTTATCTCGTCAGTGCCGGTATCCGCCAACCACAAAGCGCGCTGCGGCAGGTCTTTTAAAAATTGCTGATGGGCTTTTTCTTCGGCCGCTGACAAGCGCAATGGCAAGGGCGTCTCACGGCGGCGGCGCGGCTGCACCGGATGATTGGGCGCAGCGGCGCTGGGCGTGTTCGCATCTGCCAATTGCGCTGCCTGAAAAACCAAGCCCGGCTGACGCCCACCGGATAATTCCAAATAGACGCCGGCCAAAAGCTCGCTATCGATTAGCGCGCCGTGCAAATCGCGATTGGAATTATCCACTCCGAAACGGCGACATAATGCATCGAGACTGGCCGGCGCACCCGGAAATTTTTTGCGTGCCATGCTCAGCGTGTCGATAATCTCATTGTCACGCAAATCATCGCGCCCCAAACGCGCCAATTCGGCGTTTAGGAATTTCATATCAAAAGCCGCATTATGAATAATCAACGCCGCCCCTTTAACAAAAGCAACAAACTCATCGGCAATCTCGGCAAATAACGGCTTATCCGCGAGAAATTTTTCGCTCAGCCCATGCACCGCTTCCGCCTCGCGCGGCATATCGCGCTGCGGATTGATATAGACGTGATAAGTATTGCCGGTCGGCAAACGATTGACCAGCTCAAGACAGCCAATCTCGACAATCCGGTCGCCGCTTTTCGGGTCCAATCCGGTGGTTTCCGTATCTAGAACAATTTCCCGCACCAGCCGCTTTTCTCCCGTTTTAATGCCAATTTGACGGCGAATTTATGAATTTGTTTGCGCGCCTTCAAAACGCTGCATACGCGCCGCCAAAGCCGTGCCGTCGCGGCCTTCAATTTGTTTTAAAATAGCACGCACTTGGGTGGCCGCGTCTTCAAGCGATATCGAGCTGTCCACAATAAAATCGGCTTTGGCGCGCTTGTCTTTATCGGGCACTTGTTTGGCCAAAATATCGTTAAACCGCTCTTCGCTCATGCCGAGGCGGGACAAGACCCTTTGTTTTTGTAATTCAAACGGGGCCGACACCACCACCACGCAATCGACAAAAGCCTCGCCGCCGGTTTCAAATAAAAGCGGAATATCCAAAACCACCGCCGCCGCGCCATCGGCTTGTGCTTTAGTTAGAAATTCAAATTGGCTTTGTCCGGCAAGCGGGTGAACGATTGCCTCCAGCTGCTTCAACTTATCGGCATCTTTTAAAACATGCTGGCCCAAAACCGCACGATCAACCGCCCCATCGCGAACAGCTTCGGGAACTAAAGCGGCGATTGGGGCCACCGCCGCCCCGTCTTTTTCATATAGGGCGTGGACCGCTGCATCAGCGTCATAAACCGGCACGCCGGCTTGGCTGAATATTTGCGCCGTTGCTGATTTGCCCATTCCGATAGAACCGGTCAATCCGATTAAATACATTTTATCAGTCCCTATTTTCATCACTATCAGAAACGGCGTTTAAATCAGCCAGCAGTAAATCACGCAAAGTTTTATCGACGGGCGGCTTGGTGCCAAACCAAATCTCAAACGACAAAGCCGCTTGATGCATCAGCATGCCAAGCCCATCCACGCCAATATGACCGCCCGCTTTGGCAGCCGATAAAAGCGGCGTGATGAGCGGTGTATAAACAATATCGCTGACCATGGCTTTCGGCTGCAAGCCGTCAAGCGCCATGTCGAGCGGCGGCTGCGCCTGCATACCAAGGCTGGTTGTGTTGACCAAAAGGCCACAGCCGTCAGCCAGCCTTTCTCTGTCTTGCCAATCACCAATGCTCAAACAATCAACCAGGCCCGATAAGGCTTCAGCTTTTTCACGCGTGCGATTGACCAATCGGATATCGCTGAGACCGGCGCGCCCAAGCGCCGCGATAATCGCCCTGGCTGCGCCGCCCGCACCCAACACCAAGGCCGGTTTTTTGCGCCAATCCGCCACCTCTTTCACGGCATCTTGCGCATCATCGAGGCCGGCGAGAAACCCATCGCCATCGGTATTGGCGCCATATAAAGCCCCGTCGCGAAAACTGATTGTGTTGACCGCACCCAGTTTTTGCGCTGCCGAGCTGACCGCATCCATCGCGGCAAACGCCGCCTCTTTATGCGGAATGGTTACATTGGCACCGATAAACCCATCCGCCGCCATTGCTTGCAGGCGGGCTTTAAAATCATCCTTTGGGTCGATCGGATAGCGGCCATAATGAGCGTTGATTTTATGCGCCGCCAGCCAATGATTATGAATGAGCGGCGAGCGCGAATGGGTGACCGGCCAGCCGATAATTGCCAGTTTTATCGCCGCTTTTTTGTCAGCTGCATTTTTGTCAGGCGCGCTCATCCGATAAGGCCGCCATGCCGGCGCAAACCGTCCAAAACCGGCAATAGTGGCAGGCCCAGAATGGAAAAATAATCGCCATCAATAGCGGAGAATAAATGCGCTCCCAAACCCTCCAGCTGATAACAGCCGACCGAACTTAAAATGCGCTCTCCGGCAGCGGCCAAATAAGCGTCGAGAAATTCATCGCTGAAATCGCGCATGGTCAAGCTGACGCGACCGCTATAGTGCCAGAGCGTATCGCCGTTTTCGACCAGCACCACGCCGCCGACCAGATAATGCTGGCGGCCGCGAAAAATTTGTAAATTGTGCCGCGCTTCATCCATGTCGCGTGGCTTGTCAAACAGCCGACCATCGCATTCCAAAATCTGATCGGCACCGATAATCAACCCATCGGTTTTTACCGCTTTCGCCTTTTCCGCCGCCAAGGCAATGGCAAGGGTTTGGGCATCACCTTGATGGGCTTGTTTTAATGCATCCTCATCGACACCGGAAACCTGCACGGCAAATTCCAAGCCGGCACCGGATAAAACTTGTGCGCGGATTTTACTTTGTGACGCCAAGGTCAGTTTTTTATTCAGCTGCATTTAAAATCATGTCCCGCATTTTTATCCAGTTTTCGCGCATGGCCCGCTTATGGCCCCTTTATGGTCGATTTATGGCCTGTGGTCCCGCGCCCGCTCATGGTCGTGATATAAGTTCATGATCGCACTGGCAATCTCTTCCACCGAACGCCGCGTGACATCAATCACCGGCCATTTTTGCCGGGCAAATAAACGCCGCGCTTCAGCTATTTCGCCACGGATCAATTCAGGGTCAACATATTCGGTTTCGCTGTCTTCATTTAGCGTGAGAAGTCGATTGCGGCGAATGGCTTGCAAGCGCTCCGGACTATTGGTCAAACCGACAATCAGCGGATGGCTGGCACTTAATAGTTCGGCCGGCGGGGCCATGCCCGGCACCAGCGGCACATTGGCCGCCTTAATGCCCCGATTGGCCAGATAAATGCAGGTCGGCGTTTTAGAAGTACGCGACACGCCGGTTATAATGATATCCGCCTCGTCCAAATCGCCTTGGCTTTGCCCGTCATCGTGCTGGATTGTGTAATTCAGCGCATTGATGCGGCGGAAGTAATCCGTATCCATTGAGTGCTGGCGGCCCGGCTTGTTTGAAATTTCAACATTCAAATAAGGCCCTAATTGTTCGACAAAGGGCTGCAAGACGGAAATACACGGCACGCGCAGCGCATCGCATGTTTGATGCAGCTTCTGGCGCAAACGGTCATCCAATATGGAATACATGACCGGGCCGGGGTTTTCCTTCAGCTCTTCCAGCACCCGCGCCAATGCTTTTTGCCCGCGCACCAGACCGTAAATATGCTCGACCGGCTGCGCATCGACAAATTGCGAACAGACAGCGCGGGCCACCGCCTGAATGGTTTCACCGGTGCTGTCTGATATTAAATGCAGATGAAAATAAGTGACGCTCAAAGGGCGCTCCGCCAAGCTCAGATTTCGGTTAATTATGTGAATAATGAGGATAAGTCGCGCCGTGCAGCAAGCCAAGAAATTTTGTCCCCGCTAACGATTTATCATCCCGCGCTTTAAAGCAAGTTATTAACTCAAAAACACCGCTATGTGGACATAGGGCATAAGCACGAAGCCTTGTTTTGCTCCGATTTATCCCCATTATGCCCATAATTCAGACTCTTAGTATCAGCCTGTTTTCTGCAGTTTAATCGCTCTCATTGGATGAATTGAGGATGGTTTTTTTTCATCCCCATTATTCATACGCATCTATCCACAAAGCCATGTCTGGGGAGAAATCTGTGCGTTTCGAATAATCAACAGAAATTGCCTGTGACAACAACAACAACATCCTTTTATTTAATTAATAAACAAAAAGAGGTAAGCACAAACATGGTTGAAAAAAGCACATCTCAGAAAAAACTTTTGGCGACGCTGGCAGGCAATACAGACGGGCCGCCTCCGATTTGGCTGATGCGGCAAGCCGGTCGCTATTTACCCGAATATCGTGCGACACGCGAACAAGCCGGTGGATTTTTGGATTTGTGTTATGACCCGCAATTGGCCGAAGAAGTGACCTTGCAACCCATTCGGCGGTTCGGTTTTGATGCGTCAATTTTATTTGCCGATATTTTGCTTATTCCTGAAGCTTTAGGGCAAAAATTATGGTTTGAAACCGGTGAAGGGCCGCGGCTGAAAC